>DASXTZ010000262.1:0-3714 GCA_036505135.1 Ignavibacteria bacterium | reverse complement strand
TTAGCACGAAGAGGATATATACTGACCGGCGATACCAGTTATCTGATTAATTTTTATAACCGGCAAAACAATGTAAAAAAAGCAATTAATGAGCTAAAAGCTTTAATAAGTGATAATATAAATCAAATGCAGGAGGTTAATAAACTTGATTCATTATCAGTAGGCCTATTAAATGTTCTAAATCAGTCTGTTGAAAAATATCAAATAGAACAAAATGTTAGCGTTTCCCAAATTGAGGCAACCGATGAGGTTGAAAAGAGGCTTGAAGAAATAAGTGTTGTTCTAAAAGAAATAGGGAACGAAGAAAATAAACTGCTTCAGCAAAGAAATTCGGAGCTGCTATCCTCATCATCGGGTACCCGGTTATCAATTACTATAACGAGTTTATTTACTTTTATAGCAATTGGTTTATCATTATTCATTTCTGTTCGCTTAATACAAAATAAAAGGAGAACCGAAAATCTATTAAAGCAATCATATGAAGAACTTGAAGATAAAGTTGAAGCAAGAACATCAGAGCTTAAGGCGGCCAATGAAACTCTTACAAATGAAATCAATAACAGAATAAATGCAGAAAATTCCCTGCGTGAAAGTGAAGAAAGATTCAGGATTATGGCTGATTCATCTCCTGTTATGATATGGATGTCTGATGAAGATAAGTCACGCACTTATTTTAACAAAGTTTGGCTTGATTTTACCGGCCGCTCTTTCCAACTGGAATTAGGGAACGGTTGGGCTGATGGAGTGCATCCCGAAAACCTTCAAAGATGCCTTGATACATATATACTTGCTTTTGATAAAAGAGAAAATTTTGAAGTGGAATACAGGCTAAAAAATGCTTATGGCGAATATGTGTGGATACTGGACAAAGGTATTCCAAGATATGAAGGGAATAAATTTGTTGGATACATAGGCGGATGTATTAATATTCATGAAAGAAAAAGAAACGAGCGCTATTTAAAAATTCAGTATGCTGTTTCAAAAACCCTGGCTGAAGCCAGTACAGTAGAAGAAACATGTATGCGGGTTCTTGAAAATATCTGCAATGGTGTCAACTGGGAGTTCGGAATTTTATGGATGGTTAACAAAGATAAGAATAAATTGCTGCCTGAATCAACCTGGGGTACAAATTCTTTTAAAGCAAAGGAATTTATAAGAGTTTATGATAAATATATTGAAAAGGGAAAAGACCTTCCGGGTATAGTTTGGGAAACACGAAAATCGATGTGGTTAATGGATATACATTATGATAAAAATTTTGAAAGAAAAGATATTGCTTCAAGGCTTGGATGGAATTCGGCATTTGCTGTTCCAATAACTAACGGTTATGAAATAATTGCTGTTATAGAATGTTTCAATAAAGATATTTTAACACCCAAAGCAGATTTGCTGGAAGTCCTTGAATCGGCAGGCAGGCAAATTGGTAATTACCTTGAAAGGAAAAAAACCGAAAATAAGCTAAAAGAATCATATGCAGAGCTTGAAGAAAGGGTAAATGAAAGAACCATTGAGCTTGCAAATACCCTTAATAAACTGATATCTGAAATTGAAGTAAAAGAGAAAATTCAAAATAAATTAAAACTGTTTGCGCATGCTATCAGAGGCATCAAGGAATGTGTTTATATAACTGATTTGAACAATAAGACACTATTTATTAATGCTTCTTTTGAATCAATTTACGGCTACAGTGAAGACGAATTAAAGGAAAAGGAAATTCCGGTTTTATTTTCAGATAAGGTTTCCAGGGAACTAAGAGATGAAATTTTAACTAAGACCCTTAAAGATGGCTGGCTCGGGGAGCTTAAAAACAAAAGAAAAGGCGGTTCTGAGTTTGACGTTCATTTATCAACTTCTGTTATTCGTGACGATAATGGGAAAATACAAGCAATTGTTGGTATTTGTCAGGATATTACTGAAATAAAGGCAGCTGGAAAATTAATAATTAAACGAAACGGCCTGCTCAAGTTATTAAACGATATTATTATTGTAACTAATAAATCATTTGATCTGAAAAGTTCAATATCGTACGCAATTAATAAAGTATGCCAGTATACGTCATGGAATTTGGGCCACTGCTATTTAAGTAATGGAAATAATTTACTTATCTCGACTAATATCTGGAATTATGATCTTGATTCAAAATATGCCGAGTTCAGGGAAAAAACAGAGCAAATTACGTTTAAAAAGGGCTCAGGTTTGATAGGAAAAACATTTGAGGAAGTCAAATCTTCATGGTTAAATATAAAGGAGGTTGATGAATCTTCATATAAGCGTATTGAAGTTGCTTCGAAACTGGGGCTTAAAACTATAATTTGTATTCCAATAATGAAGCAAACCACTCCGGTTGGTGTTTTGGAATTTTATAAAACAGAGGAAGAAGCTCTTGATAATGAAGTTCTTGAGTGTATTTCAAATATAGGAATTGAACTGGGCAGTCTTGCTGAAAGAATCGAAATTTTAGAGCAAATAAAAGTAAGTGAAAGGCAATTTAAGGCTGTAGCCGATACGGCCAACGATGCAATTATTACCATCAATCAGGAAGGGAAAATAGTTTATGTTAATAACAGCACGGAGAAAGTTTTTGGATATGGTGAAAATGAATTAATTAACAGGGATCTCTCAATGTTAATTCCAGGCAAATATTTAGATAGATACAAAGTCGCTTTTAAGAAAGCATTTGCCTCAGGTGAATTAATTTTGCAGGGTAAGACATTTGAGTTCAGCGGGAAAAATAGAAATAATGGGGAATTTCCCATCGAATTATCGCTGGCTAAATGGGAAATAAACAGCGAGGCATATATTACCGCAATGGTAAAAGATATAACATTAAGAAAAGAGATTGAGAAAGAGCTTCTTGAAAAACAAAAAATGCTGGAAGTAGCACAGCAAATTGCTAAACTGGGAACCTGGGAATGGGATGTTAAAAATAATATAGTTATATGGTCAACAGAATTATACAGTATTTATGAAATTAATGAAAAAGATTTTAACCCTTCTTATGAGGGGTTTCTGGAAAGAGTTCATCCCGAGGATATAGAAAATGTAAAACAAATTATTCAAAAAGCATATGAAACTAAAGGGGCATTTTCTTTTTATCATAAGATAATTACCCCTTTAGGTAAGATAAAAATCCTTAAGGCGATGGGGGAAGTGTACACTGATGAAGACGGGAATGTTGTTAGGATGTTCGGGACGGGACTTGACATTACCGATATACGTGAGGCAGAGGAGAAAATAAGGGAAAGCGAAAGACAATTAAAAGAAGCCCAAAAGATTGCAAAGCTGGGAAGCTGGAAATATAATGTAAAAGAAAATGAGGTATATTGGTCAGACGAAATGTATAATATTTTTGAAATTAAAAGAACGGAAAAACTTTTTTTCAATGAAACGTTTTTAAAATATGTATTTTCTGAAGACAAGCCAATTTTAGAATCTGTTACAAAAAAGATTTTTGAGGAAAAACAATCATATGGTTATGAATATCGGATAAGAACCATCTCGGGCAAAGTGAAATATTTGAAAGGACAGGGTGAAGTTCATTTGGACAAGAATAATGAAATAGAATATATAGTAGGAACGGGTAATGATATTACTGATATAAAGCAGGCTGAAATAAAAATAAGAGAAAGTGAAAAACAATTAAAACAAGCGCAGAAAATTGCACATCTTGGCAGCTGGGAACTGAATATGAAAACCGGCAAAATTATTTGGTCT
>DASXTZ010000261.1:0-11362 GCA_036505135.1 Ignavibacteria bacterium | reverse complement strand
TTTTAAAGCCGCTTCTATCGGAAAATTCCTGCGCTATCTTGCCTGAGTAAAACCTCGCGGCAAGGTTCATGTAATTCATTATCACAGTGGCTGTATTGCCATCTACTCCATCGACTAAAAATTGTACATTTGCTTTCTCGCCTCTGCCAAGTTTTTCAGCTAAATCATTTGGGATGACAATTACACATTGTGCCAGCTTTTCATCTAAATATCTGCCAATATCTTTTTCATTGTAAATATAACCGACTAAATTAAAATAACCTGAACTTTGCAGCATTTGAACAAATTCACGGGATTCGGGTGAATTGTCTCTATTATCAATGGCAATTTTTATGTTTTTAACATCAAGATTCAGCGCATATCCAAACAGCATCAATAAAAAAACAGGAAAGAAAAATATCAGTATAAGAGTCCTGACGTCTCTTTTTATCTGTCTAAATTCCTTTTTAATTATGGCGTAGATTCTGTTTAACATCTTAGCTGTTTCCCGCCAAGGCGGTAATCAATTATTTATAAACTTAATCCCTTTTAATTCCCCCTTTAAAAGGGGGCTACAGGGGATTTGTGTTTTTACTTTTCTAATAAATTTACAAAAACATCTTCGAGTGAAGGCAATATTTTCTCTATTCTGTAAATATTTATATTATTCTTTTCCAGGGATGATTTTATCATATCAAGTCTTTCGGTTAGCAAATGTTCATCGGCATCTTTAAATGTTACATGCAAATACTCGCCGAAATATGCAGTTTGTTTCACGAAGTCCAGCTTATCTGTAATACTCATTGCCGCATCCGGCTTGTTACACTCAATTTCAATAATATGGTTAGTTAAAAATTTTTCTTTTAGCTCTGCGGGACTGCCACCCGCTATAATTTTCCCGGCGTCAATCATCATTATCCTGTTGCAAAATTCTGCTTCATCAAGATAATGTGTGGTGACAAACACTGTTATGCCCTGCTGTGAAAGGTCATTTATCAGGTCCCAGAAATTTTTTCGCGATATAGGATCGACCCCCCCGGTAGGCTCGTCAAGAAATACTATTTTTGGCTCATGAATAACAGCGCAACCCAATGCCAGCCTTTGTTTAAATCCCGTTGAGAGAGTACGTGTTAGCGAGTCTTTTCTGTCCTCGAGCCCGGCAGTTTTTAAAACCCAGTTTTTTCTGTCTTCAAATTTTTCTCCGTCCAACCCGTAAACACTTCCAAAAAAATTAATATTTTCAATAACAGAAAGATCGCCATATAGTGAAAATTTTTGAGACATATAACCTATCCGCTGCTTTACCTTATCGGAGTCTTTCTTAATACTAAAGCCTCCAACTGTGGCGTTTCCTCCTGTTGGCTCAAGAATTCCGCACAACATTTTTATTGTTGTAGATTTCCCCGCACCGTTTGCGCCCAGAAATCCGAAAACCTCACCTTCCTGCACTTCAAATGAAATATGGTCAACCGAAGTAAATTGTCCGAATTTTTTTGTCAGATCTTTGACTTCTATTGAATTCATTTCTATAAAGCTTTCTCCATTTGCCTCTCTCCTTTGGGAAAGGGTTGGGGTTGGGTTTCCTTTAATAAGTAAATAAATACATTTTCAAGGGAAACCGGTTTTACACGCATGTTTATTACTTTAATATTTTTATTCCTTAAAAGCCCGGTTATTTTATTGGTATCGGTTTCCGGATTATCAATTGCTATATCAATTCTATCTCCAAACAGCTGAATTTCATAATCTGATTCAACCAGCAGTATTTTATATGCTTTCCTTAAATCACCGCATTGAAGCTCAAGAATTTGTTTCTTCATTGATTTCTTTACCGCAGCAGGTGAGTCAACTATAAGTGCCTTTCCCTTGTTTACCAATGCAATTCTGTCAAATCTTTCAGCTTCATCCATATACGGTGTCGAAATGACTATTGTTACTCCTTCTCTATGAAGTTCTGAAAGAATTTTCCAGAAATCCCGGCGCGATACAGGATCCACCCCAGTGGTAGGCTCGTCTAAAAAAATAATTTTAGGCTTATGTATTAGTGTGCATGCTAAAGCGAGCTTTTGTTTCATCCCCCCTGATAGTTTTCCTGCAAGGAATTTCCTGAATTTTGTCAGACGGGTAAACTCCAGCAATTCTTCGCGCCTTGCCTCAAATTTTTTTACGCCGTGTATATCGGCAAAAAATTCAATGTTCTCATCTATCGTTAAATCAGCATAAAGGCTGAATCTTTGCGAAAGATAGCCAATCTCGTTTTTTATTTTATCTTTTTGCTTAAAAAGGTTAAGGCCTAAAATAGAAGCGTTGCCGCCATCCGGGTCTATCAATCCGCACAGCATTCTTATTAAAGTTGTCTTACCTGCCCCGTCAGGACCTACAATTCCGAATACCTCGTCATAAGCAATGCTAAGGCTTAATGAATCTACAGCGGTAAGCTCATCGAATTTTTTTACTAATCCGTTTATTTCAATAACATTTTCCAACCGGCTAGAATTTTATAGTTGCATCGGCAGGAAGGCCGGGCTTTAATTCAAATTGAGGATTAGGGATTTGTATCTTTACGGCAAAAACCAGCTTTGTACGCTCATCAGGTGTCTGAATATTCTTAGGAGTAAATTCGGCCTCAGGTGATATAAATATTATTTTGCCGGTGTAAACCTTATCTTTAAAAGCATCAATTTTAACTTCCGCATCCTGGCCCAGCTTAACCTTTCCAAGCTCGGTTTCCGGGATATAAATTACAAGATCGACTGTTTCAAGGTTTGATATTCTCAGCAGCGATGTTGCGGGCGAGATATTTTCGCCAACTTCAACAAATTTTTTGGAAACAAAACCATCAACAGGTGAATATATTTTGCTTTCTTCGATACTTTCTTTTATAAGGTCAACGCTTGAAATAGCTCTCTTTAGGTTTGCTTGTGCAGATTCAATTTCCTCAGGCCTGATAATACTTTTCACTTTCTGCAGGTTCTCTCGTGCAGAGTTATACTGCGCAAGAGCAACATCATATCTTGCGACTGCAGCATCATACAACTGTTTTGTGGTTGCATTTTCATTATAAAGCTGGATGGCGCGGTCTCTATCCTGTTTTGCAAGGTCAAGATTTGTTTTTGCCTGTTTAACCAGCTCCTCTGTTTGCCTCACATCTTCTTTTCTCGCACCGCTCCTTAAAAGCTTAAGCTGGGCATAAGCAAGGTCAACTCCCGCCTCTGCCTGTCTTAATTGTATATCAAGCATATCATGGTCAAGCTCTACCAAAAGATCACCTGTTTTAACCCTATCACCTTCTTTAAAATTAAGCTTCTTTATTTGTCCCGCAACTTTTGAGCTGACTGTAACGTTAACCGATTCAATTGTTCCCGATGCTGTTATCTCGTTTTTGTTATTATTATTTGAGCAGCTTGCAGTAAATAAAAAAGAAGCAATTAATATGTATATCCGAGCTTTCATATTAGAACTTTAATTGTTTATATACCTTTTTGCCTTTTTCCGTTAAGATGCCATTGATAAGGATGCTGAAGCCTGTCTTTGCAGCCTGGTCAATAGAAAATCTATTGTAGAGCAAAAATTGAGGGTTAACTATGTTACGCATTGCTCCAATTATTAAGTTGATAATTATTTCAGGAGGATAATCTATAAATAATTTTTCTTTTTGCCCCTGCCTGATTATTTTTGAAATATTCTCATTCATCAATCTCTTGCGTATCTCATCTATTTCCTCCCAAATATGAGGCGTATGAACCTGCATATCATGCAGGAATTTATCTGTAAAGCGTATGATGTTCCTCGTTAGAATTGCTATTAAGCCTCTGAATTTTTCTATTGCATTAGAATCTGCCTCAAGTATCATTTTCACCCTGGCGCTTACTTCGTGTATAACACTGATTATGGTTTGCTGGATCAGCTCATCTTTATTTTTGAAATACTTATATAAGGTGCTTTTGCTCATTTCAAGCTCACGGGCAATTTCATCTACTGTTATTTTTGCAAACCCCTCTTTAAAGAAGCGCTCACGCGCATACAGTAGTATGCGTAATTTTTCCTCTGATGTATCAGCAGCTTCAATCCGCATAGGAAACTATTTTCGTTCTATTAGTTTCCAAAATAATATATTTATTATAAATTGTCAATATTATATATTATAACCAAAATTAGCTGCTTATTGTTTAATTTTATAAATTATTTTTGAATTGTTTATTTATGGAACTTGAAACAGCCAAACAAATAGCAGACGAAATTATTAACCTGATAGGTGAATATTGTTTGCGAATCGAAGTTGCCGGCAGCACAAGAAGAGGCAAAAATAGCGTGCATGATCTTGAGCTTGTTGCAATTCCTAAAAACCTAAATGTACTTAAAAATAAGCTTGGATTTCATTTATTAAAGACTCAGCCAGCAAATACTAAAAATCCTTTCATGAAATCAGGCCAGCGTTACATTCAGTTTAAGTATAATTCCCAGCAGGTTGACCTCTTTCTTGCAAATGAAGATAACTGGGGTTTGATCTATTTAATGAGAACCGGTTCAGCGGAATTTTCAGCTGCTATGCTTGCAAAATGGAAAAAAGTAACCGCAGGTGGATATTCAGAAAACGGATATCTTCATACCGCCGACGGAAAGAAAGTTATAACAAGAGAGGAAAAAGATTTCTTCCGTTTGTGTAAAATGGATTTCGTTGCCCCTGAATTCAGGTCATAGGATTATTATTCCTCCTTTGGAGGGGGGACAGGGGGAGGAGGGTTTTTTGAGGGGTGAGCTAATCCATTTCGCTTTTACTCATTACAGTTTATTTTGCTTTTCAAATAATAAATCTATGAGATATATCGTAAACATATTTTTCGCTGTTTTTCTCTGCTCCTGCACGAAAGAACAGACATCAGAAAAAATTTTCCGCTATAATGAGACACAGGGCATAGAAAGTCTTGACCCGGTGATGTGCAGCAACTATGCTGCAGGGTGGCCGCTTCAGCAAATGTGCCAGGGACTGGTTGAATATACAAAAGAGATGAATCTCATTGGTTTAATTGCCTCATCATTCAAGATTTCCGAAGATGGATTAATCTACACATTTATAATTCATAAAAGAGTTTACTTTCATGATAATGCCTGTTTTCCGGATGGTAAGGGGAGGGAAGTTACCTCATCTGATTTCAAATATTGCTTCGAAAGATTATGCGACCCGCGAACAAAAACACGCGGCTCATGGGTTTTCCGTGACAGAATAAAAGGCGCACTAGAGTATCTTAATTCAATTAAAGAGAATAAATTCGATGTAAAAGAAATTACAGGTATCCAATGTCCTGATGATACAACTTTATCAATCACTTTAACCCGTCCCTTTGCTCCTTTCATTAGTATTCTTACTATGCCTTATGGATTTGTTTATCCAAAGGAAGCAGTAGAATATTACAAAGATAATTTTGGATATAATCCTGTTGGTACTGGGCCATTTAAGTTCGTTAAATGGGACGTTGATAAGGTGCTTATTCTCGAGAAAAATCAAAACTACTGGGTAAAAAATAAAGCAGGCTATCCGGATGTTCACCTTGACGGCATTAAAGTTACATTTACAAAAAGCTCTGAGACGGCTTTTCTTGATTTTAAGGAAGGGAAGCTGGATTACTACGACCCTTCTCCCGAGGTTCTCAGCCAGATAACCGATGAAAAGGGAAACCTTAAGCCAGAGTTTAATTTTGAGCTTGTTAAACAGCCGTGGCTTAATACTGTTTACCTTGCAATGCAGCTTGATAAAAGCATGCCCGGTGGTGTTAACAATCCGCTTTCGGATAACAAAAAATTGAGGCAGGCAATAAATTATGCAATCGATAGAGAAAAGATGATAAGGTATGTGCTGAAGTTCCGTGGTAAGCCGGGAGAGAACGGCCCTATACCTGCAGGAATGCCGGGCTATTCAAAAGATGTGACTGGTTATAAATATGATAAACAAAAAGCAGCCCAGCTTTTGAACGAGGCAGGGTATCCAAATGGCAAAGGACTAAGCTTAAAGCTGACAGTTTCAAATGATGATACTCAGAAATTAATAGGAGAGACAGTGCAGGCGCAGCTTAAGGATATCGGAATAGACGTTCAGCTTGATTTTATGCAGGCATCTACCCTGCGGAGCTCACAGGTGGGCGGCGAGCTTGCGTTCTGGCGCGCTAACTGGGGTGCGGATTACTTCGACCCTGAAAATTTTATGGCGCTGCTTTACAGCAAGAATAAAACGCCAAACGGGCCGAACTATACGCATTACTCAAATCCTCAGGTGGATGAGCTTTACGACGACGCAATGAAGGAAACCAATTTCGAAAAGCGCAGGCAAATGTATAACGAAGCCGAGCGTCTTGTCCTTGACGATTCACCATGGATAATTCTTTACTACAACGAAATAATTTATCTGAAGAACAAACGCATTGCCGATATGTATATCGACGGATTGAATACGATGATTTTGAAACATGCGAAAATATTCTAATCCAGATTGTTGTGTCATTCCCGCCTGCCTTCTGTCTAAAGCCAGACAGGGCAGCAGGCAGGCCTCTCCTAAGAGGAGAGGGAGAGCCGAATTTCAGAATTTCCGCATTTGTGGGTGCCCACCTTGTCACGGCGGAGTCTCTCTGACAAGAGGACTCCGACGGTAAAATCACGCAGAGTCCTTTTTTGCAACGAGACTTTCTTATGACGTACTGAAGGGAATGAATTAATATTATAAAAATTCCCCTCTCGGATTAGGAGGTTATAGTCAAATTGGTATGGATAGTCAAAATACCCACTATCAATTCAATTATGAATAATATTTTACATACATATTAATTTATATTCGGTTAATTTAGTGAAATTTGTGTCAGAAAAAACATGGCTCAAAACTGTAATCACTTCAACCCCAAAAAAATTTTAAAAGCAAAGGCTTACGAATGCGAAGAATGCATAAAAACAGGTGACGAGTGGGTGCATTTGCGCACCTGCCAAACATGCGGCGCGACTCTTTGCTGCGATAACTCCCTTAACCGTCATGCGACACGGCATGCGCAAAAATCAGGGCATCCTGTAGTAATATCTGCGGAGCCGGGCGAAAAATGGGCGTGGTGCTATCCCGATGAGCTGTTTATGGAGTATTAGATTAATTTATCAGATTTATCAAATTCGTCATATTTGTCAGATTCATCAGTATTATCACATTACTAGATCATGAATTTCACTATCCCGCTATTTAGATCATGAGTAAACTTTTTCTTTCCGGAGGCGGACACGCAAACAAAACAAAAAAGCTTGACAGGCTTTTTGAAGCGCATGTACCCAGAGCAAAACGAGTATTGTACATTCCAATTGCAATGCCCCCGAGAATATACACCTTTGGCCAGTGTTTCGATTGGATCAATGTTGTATTCCCTAGGCTGCAGATCGATATGTGGACAAGCTTATCAGACAGGAAATGGGAAGAGCTATTCAGGTATGGTGCAATTTATATTGGCGGTGGAAATACCTATTCACTTTTAGATAACATCAGGTTTCATAAATTTGATAGGATGCTTGCCAGATATTATAAGGATGGGGGGATAATTTATGGCGGAAGTGCGGGAGCAATAATCTTCGGCAGGGACATTCAGACTGCCGGATTCGGAAGCGATGCTGATAGAAATTATGTAGGCCTGGAGGAGTTTGAGGGTCTCAACCTGGTTAATGGTTATTCAATTCAATGCCATTATTCTACATACGATGATAAGGAAATCGTTCGCTATGCTAAAAAACACAAAATAAATGTAATTGCTTTGCCAGATGATACAGGGCTTGTAGTTGAAGGCAAGAAGATGAAAGTTATTGGAGAAAGTAATGCTGTTTTATTCACAAAATCGACAAAAGTTGTATATATACCGGGTAGTGTTGTTTGATTCCCAAAAAGATACCGTTGATTGAGTAATAGTTAAATTAATATATTTTATGTATATTGCAACATTAAGAATACAGTTAGTGTTCTTCTTTCAACAAAGATTTATGATTAATTAGTTTAAATTTGTTTAGTTTTGCTGCAAAATAGTATATATTCCCACGTTTTGACCCCACTTTTAACTTTTCTAACTTTTTGCTATATTCGTATTTTCCAAACCTCTAAAATATCATAATAATTAAAGTTTTAAATGTCAGAGACTAAGCCAAACGAAGGCACAATTGTTCAAATTATTGGTGTTGTATTAGATATAGATTTTTCCGGCGGCAGGCTTCCTGAAATTTACTCCGCACTTAGAATTCCAAGAAGAAATACAGACGGCACAGATGATGTTTTAATAGCTGAAGTCCAGCAGCATCTTGGCCAAGATAGGGTCAGGGCGGTTGCTATGGATACTACCGATGGCCTTGTAAGAGGTATGAAGGCTATAGATACTGCGGGTCCGATAAGTGTTCCGGTTGGTCCGGAAGTATTAGGCAGGTTAATTAACGTAACGGGCGATACTATAGACGAGCTGGGTGTTCTTAAAACAAAAAAAAGATATCCTATTCACAGGCCTGCACCAAAACTTGAGGAGTTAACTACAAATAAAGAAATTCTTGAAACAGGTATTAAAGTTGTTGACCTTTTAGAGCCCTACACAAAAGGCGGCAAAACAGGATTATTTGGCGGCGCAGGCGTAGGGAAAACAGTTCTTATACAAGAGCTTATTAATAATATTGCAACGTTCCATGGCGGTTATTCAGTTTTTGCGGGTGTTGGTGAAAGAACACGTGAAGGTAATGACCTCTGGCGTGAAATGAAAGAGTCGGGTGTTCTTAGCAAGACAGCCCTTGTTTTCGGGCAGATGAACGAGCCTCCGGGAGCAAGACAAAGAGTGGGATTAACCGGTTTAACAGTTGCCGAGTATTTCAGGGATGAAGAAGGAAAAGATGTTCTTTTATTTATAGATAATATTTTCCGTTTCACGCAGGCTGGCTCTGAAGTATCAGCATTGCTGGGTCGTATGCCATCGGCGGTAGGTTACCAGCCAACGCTTGCAACGGAAATGGGCGCTTTGCAGGAAAGGATCACCTCAACAAAGAAGGGGTCTATTACATCGGTTCAGGCAATTTATGTTCCTGCTGATGATTTAACCGACCCTGCTCCGGCGGCGGTATTCGCGCACCTTGATGCAACAACAGTTCTTGACAGGAAAATTTCCGAGCTGGGTATATACCCGGCTGTTGACCCCCTTGCATCAACATCAAGAATACTTGATCCGCGAATAATAGGCGAGGAGCACTACAACGTAGCACAGGAAGTGAAACAAACATTGCAGAAATATAAAGAGCTTCAGGATATTATAAATATTCTTGGTATAGATGAGCTTTCAGATGAAGATAAATTAGCGGTTCAAAGGGCAAGGAAGATACAAAGATTTTTATCTCAGCCAAATTTTGTAGCTGAGCAGTTTACAGGAATAAAAGGTAAGTACGTGAAGCTGGAAGATTCAATAAAAGGATTTAAGGCAGTTGTTGAAGGTGAGTGTGACGATATTCCTGAAAATGCATTCTATATGGTTGGAACGCTGGACGAAGCATTAGAAAAGGCTAAAACACTATAAAGGTTTTGGACAATTTAATTCACTTAGAAATAGTAACACCAAGCAAAGTTTTTTTTGACGACGATGTTAAAAGCTTAACAGCGCCTGGTTTTGAGGGCGGGTTTCAGATTCTCCCCAAACATGCTCCTTATATTACTATAATGGTTCCAGGAAAAGTTAAGATAAACACTAAAGATAACCGGTCATTGTTATTTGCTACAAGCGGCGGCACAGTTGAAGTTCATCAAAATAAAATTACAATGCTTGCTGAATCTATAATTCCGAAGGAAGAGATAAATACGCAGGAGGCAGAAACGGAAAAGAAAGAAGCAGAGCAGCTGTTACAGAAAAAAGAACCGGGAATCGATAAAAATGCTGCCTTGCAGAGACTGAATACTGCTAAGGCAAAGTTGAAAGTAGCAAGTGAAATTCGAAATTAGAAATAATAAATTCTAGACAATTTCTAAATCCGAATTTCGAACTTGTTTAGAGTTTTGGATTTAGAATTTCGGATTTGCGTCAGGGACTGTAGCTCAGTGGTAGAGCATCTGCCTTTTAAGCAGAGGGTCGGAGGTTCGAGACCTCCCAGTCTCACTTTATCCGCTTAAAAACGGATAAACCGCAATCTAGAGGAGAATTGCGGATTGTTTCAAAGATATTAGTTAGAGGTAACAATTAATATCTGAATTATTTTTACCTGGAAAGGAGGAACACCAGAGCAAATGAATAATGGTAAGGTTAAATGGTTCAATTCCGAAAAAGGATTTGGATTTATAACAGGTGATAACGGACAGGATTACTTTGTACATTTTAGGTCTATTGTTGGTGACGGCTACAGGTCTCTTGATGAAGGTCAACCTGTTGAATTTGAAGTGCAAGAGACCGATAAAGGAATGCAAGCAGTTAATGTAAAGAAGAAATAGCGTAGGGATTGATTGCTCCGAAGGAATGCCTTCGGCACAAATAATGTAAACCCGCTCAAAAAAGCGGGTTTTTTATTATTAAAAACCGATTTTTAATTAGTTAGATGTAGGAATTTGGATAAAAAAAAATCTCACGAAAGGGGGTGAGCAATTATTTAATTGATATATAGTAATTTTGCAGAGGTGGAGGAAACTAAATTAAACTCATTATACAATGAAAACTCTTATTAAACTTTTAAGTTTGTTAATTCTTACGAACGCTGTCTTTTCAAAGACAACACCGGATGAAAACAATAAATATAATAAATGGCTTTCGCCCTCTTATTTCAGAGGCTATAACGTAATTAAAGAAACCCCCAAAACCCTTCAGGATTTTATCGATTTTAAAAATTATGGCGGTAACTTATTCAGTATTAATACAAGGGGTTTTCTGGGTGAAGATGCTCCTTATGATACTAATTTTGTAAATATGGAAGGGGCCGATGAATTAGTTAACTTCTGCAGGCAGGCGGGTGTTCATTATGTCATAGCAGTACGCTCCGGGCCGGGAGCTTACGATACTTATTTTGAATCGATTGGACAAACTCCTGAGTCAAGGATATGGTTTACAGGCAATACAACAGAGCAGACTTTGTATGCGGATATGCTCAAGATGATAATTGAACGTTACAATAATGATTCCCTTTTTGTTGGAATTAACCTTGTTATCGAGCCACGCCCAAAAGTCAGATTTATCCCTGCAAATACATCTGAGAATTATAAAATATATCTCGAAAGGGTATATGATATTCATATGGACCACGTTTACCAGTTCTTGGTGAATGAAATAAGACAAGCTTATGAAGATATTCCAATACTGCTGGAAAATTTTGCTTATTCAACTCCGGAACTTTTCCCGCCTTATGAGATAAATGATCCGTATGTTAT
>DASXTZ010000260.1:0-2283 GCA_036505135.1 Ignavibacteria bacterium | reverse complement strand
TTTATCAGCCATTTTTTGGGCACGTTCTTCGGGTGTTTTCTTCTGCTTAAGACCGTCTATTTGAGCTTGAGTTGAATTAGCCGCAAATGTTATTGCTACCAAAGCAATCATGAATACTGCGATTCTGTTTTTCATTAATTTAATCCTTTTTAGGTTATTAATTGTATGTTTGACGCAAGAGTAATTTAGATGGTTTAAGAAGAAAAATAGTATTTACATTTATTTACCTTCCCTGTTCACGGTAGCAAATTGGAATAAAATCACAGAATTTACAATTTTCAGTTTTATCGGTTTTTTGGAAAGGAATATTAATATCAAAAATTTCTGAAAACTTTTCTTTGAGTTTTTTTCTAAAAGCTGCAAGTTTTTCAGGTGGGATGCAGTTGCTATCTTCGTAGAACTCAATGCCTTTACCGATTGATCTTAGCGGGTAAATTCCGATATTAAGCTTAGCGGAAGGAAATGTATCATGGAACAACATTGCATAAAAATACTGCTGGAAGCTTTCTTTATATTTCGGGTCAGAAAAAACTTCATTAAAATATTCCTCTATTGTTTTTGATTCCTGTCCTTTCATCTTAAATAAGCCGGTCTTGTAATCTATAATTTTTGTGACACCATTTTTTTCCTCAACCCTGTCAAGAATACCTCTAAGCTTAATTTTATATTTATTGCCATTAGCTTCAGTTTCTATTTCACCCGTAAGGGCGCCTTCTATTTCTAATATATTGAAGGGCACTTCATGAACATCATTTTCGAGGATTAATTTTACCAATTTTTTAATGACATTTTTAAATAACAGGTTCTTTCCCGAAAGACCATCTGCAAATTCTTTAAGGTCTTCAATTTCTTTGCATGCATTTTTCCACATAGTATCAAAATTCTTTTCAAGCGCTTTTTTTATTTCATCCAGGTCTTTTTTCGTCATTATTTTATTTTTCTTGACGATATAAAGCTGTTTCATAATTTCATGAAGAAGGCTGCCAAAAGCCGCTCCTGAAAGAACTTCTTCAACCGATATATCCATTCTTAATCTTGCGATACGGTTAAGATAAAATTTTAACGAGCACGTTATATATTGAGATATTGCCGATGGTGAGAATTCTCTGCCTGCAAGCAAATCAACTATTTCCGGGGTCTTATTAACTTTAATATGTTTTTCAGGAAAGGTTCCTATTCCCGGCTGGAAAATAAACTCCTTAATGGTGATATTTTTATTTTGCTTTGCAAGTTCATTTTGCAGCTGTAATATATATCTGCTTTTTTCGCCGGGCTGAACTCCAATTGTTTCCGTATTATATATCAGTGTAACGTTTTTTGCTCTTTGTATCAGCCGGTAAAAGTAATACGCAAACGATGCATCATCATCTTCATAGGTCGGCATTTTAAAGGCTTTTCTAAGGTTGTAAGGTATGAATGAACCCTTTGAGTTTCCCCTTGGAACTGTACCTTCATTCATAGAAAGTATATAAACATTCTCAAAATCAATCGACCGTGTTTCAAGAAGTCCCATTACCTGTAAACCTTTAAGCGGCTCCCCGGTGAAAGGAATACGGGTATGGCTGAGGATTTCAATAATGAGATTCCAAAGTGTATCAGTTCCAATATCGGTTTGATATTTCAAAATCAGGTTTTTAAGATGGCTAAGGCTGTCATACAGCACGAAAAAGAATTCCTTTTCAAATCTCTGGTTATATGGGGTCTTTTCTTCAATTAGCGAAGAAATTTCGGACATTATATCGAAAAGATATTTTATTGTATTGTTTGAATCACTTGCATCCCTGAATATCAGCTCAAATATTTTTTCACCCTCTTCAGTAAATTGTAATATCCGAACGAGATCGATTGATATAATATTCCGCCTGTTAATTTCGTTAATTATTTTAAAACATTTGCCCGCATTGAAGAGCTTGATATAAGGATGAGAAAGGATTTGAATACAATTTTTATGATAGAACTTTGTTTTATCACCATCAACTTTTTTATTTTTCTGAAGATTTTTCAGAGCAATAACCAGGTTATACAGTACTGAGTTCCTGAATGGGAATCCCATGGTTACATTAAGTGATGAAACATCTTCGGGAATAGAGTGAAGAACTGGCATTAACAAGTTTTCATCAGGAAGAACGACGGCAGTCCCTTCGGATGCAGTGCCTGTTTTTTCGAGCAAATGGCCGAGCGCTTTTGCCTGACCTGCCTTTAATGAAGCCCCGACTATATTAATCTGTTTTTTGGTTTTAGTTAAATCATCACCTATCCATTCAGTCTCATTAGCGTTTAATG
>DASXTZ010000259.1:0-6064 GCA_036505135.1 Ignavibacteria bacterium | reverse complement strand
AGAAAAAGTTCTCAATAAATTTACTAGTTTAGAATTATTCATTTATGAATGTGCTTTATTTCATCTATTTTTTCAATCAGCCAGTCCCTAAAAAAAAGTATTTTATCTTTATCAAAAGTATCACGGAGTAAATTTATTTCCAAATCATCATAATTTTGTTTTGCTGCCAGCAGCTTATTTATATTACTAAGAAATATATTATAATTTTTACTAATTGCTTCGCTTAATGCGGGATTTTTGTTAATAAAATGCCTGGCTGAATCGATCTGGTACAGAAGCATTTCAATATCATTTAATTCATAATATGTCATTATGTATAGAGATCTTACATTCAGCTTATCTCTAACATCTTTAAACTTTACTTTGCCAAGATTTTCTATAACTTTTCCGTAATCTTTCAGCTTTAAATACAGGTAAGCATAACCGAGCGCTCGCATAGGTTTGTGTGTTGCTGCGCGAAGCATCGGCGCATATTCTTCTATATAATGTTTTGCCCATTCAGTTTCATTTACAGAAAGAGCATTTTTCAATATCTGAATAAATAAAATTTTTGATGGGTTCTGCTCGGGGAAGGCAATTCCTTTCTCCAGCTGGAATTTGTTTATTTCAAACTGGATTTTATTAAAATTATTTGAATGGTCTCCGCCGGTAAGTTTAATACTGCAGTAGTTCGAAAGTGCATTTACCCAAATATGATTCGCTTCTGTATCAAACTTGTAATAATTTTCCTCGAATAGTTTTTTCAACCTGAAGAAATAAACCGTTTCCTGTGCCTTCATTACAGTCATAATATAGCAGTAATACATTTCCATAATGGGGGCGTATTGATAATTTTTCTTCCTGGCATATTCTATAATGTTTTCCAGCTGCAAGTTTCTGATAAATTCATAAGGAAGATTAAAATCGAATTTGGCATTGAACATAAAAATGTTTGAATTCATATCGCTTATAATACCGGAAATATTTTTTAGAAAATTTACAATTGTAAATCCTCCCTTTTTCGATAGAATATTATCAATGAGATGCTGGTTATCCTCAAAAAAATGGTAGTCTGATTTATCTCCCTCAAGCAGCATTTTGTACGAGAAATAGTTATCATTAATCTCCATCCTGTCGAGCGCTTTTTCCATTTCACTTAGTTTTTTAAAAAAATACCCTGACAATTTACGGTTAAATAGCTCACCTGCTACACACCGGTTTTTTTCGAAAGGATTTTTCTTTAGAGATACGTGAATTAAAAACTCTTCAGCCATATTCAGCACAGATGAAGTCATATTCCATATTATCTGCTTATTGAATTTTTTCCCTGGGTACAATTTAAAGAAGATATACTCATCGGTCATTTTCTCGTTATCAAATTCGGGATAGAATTTTTTTACTTCTTTAAAAAAGGGCAAATAGTTTCTTCCCTTATTAAAAAAAGGAGAAGAAATAAGCTTTTCAAACTCTTTCATTTCATTTTTAGAAAAAGTTCGCAGTACATTTACCAGTTTAGAATTATTCATTGCCTAAACGATGTTTAGTTTATAAGCTTCAAAATCCCCAAAAATCGCATAAAAATCAACATTTTTATTAATTAGAGGTTAAGTTCCATGTTTAGTTTTTCAGAAAAGTTTCTTTGTCTAAGTATGTGCACGCAATATATCTTTGTAACGTTCATTAGCGAGTGCACAAAGAAGTGCACGTAAAATACAGATTATAAAAATGAAAAACTCTAAAAGCACAATAACAGTACGAACCAAAATTTCGAAAGGTTACAGGCTAAAGCCGTCAACTCACAAGCTGATTAAAAAACTTCAGCAATTGCTGAACACCAGCCAGGATGCAGTAATCAGCAGTTCGGTCAAACTTTTTCACAAAGGGCTTCGGAATAATGAAAAAAAGCATAATTCAACAAATAATTTAATAACTAATTTAAATAAAGGGAATACAACAAAATGAGAACAGTAAAAAATTTTAAAATTTTAACAATTACGCTTGCAATGATTGTCATTGTTGCGGCAGGGTTTAAAATTGTTAGCGCATCCAAAAGGGTAACTAGAAATGGGGAACCCGTGTCATTTCAGCTATCTGAAAACGGAAGCTTTAAGGGTAGTTCCGAATTCTACTTCAAACCAGAAGGTGATAAAAGGCTCTGGCATGTAGTAAATATGTATTCGTCAAAACCCTTAAATGATTCAGATTACTTCAACAACTCAATTTATACATTCAGCCAGGATTCTGTTGAAGTGATAAATAGTTATTTATTAACTCCTGATAATGGAAAGCTAAGCTTTGATTTAATCAGCTTAGACCTTGCAAGCGCAGCAAATAATTATAATAATTAATTTCTATAAATCATTAAAAGAAAGGAAAATAACAAATTGAAAAGATTCAAAACATTTATTCTGGCATCAACTCTGCTCGTAGCTTTAATTGCGGGGTGCAATAAAACTGACAGCGTTCTAGGCCCCAACGGCTTAAACAACCAGGCATCATTCACGATATCGCAGCAGAACGGAGTAAACGGAGGTGTTGATTTTATGTTCAAGCCTTCGGTTGACACAAGGATTTTATTAGTTGTCAGCAGGCTTCCTGAACAGCAGTTTGCTGATACAAACGTCAACGTCAACACTAACTATGTTTTCAGTAAGGATACATCTTACAAGATAAACGAATATATAGGTGTTGCAAATGGTCAGCAGTGGAAGTTTGACTTCACTGGCTCATTGCCAAATCAAAGTTCAAACTACACAATCACAACAAACTATACAGCTCATTAAAAAAAATTTAAAAATTAACTATTAAAAAAGAAAGGAAACAAAAAAATGAAACTCATTAGACGAACTTTTACCCTTTTGGCAGTATCATTGATGATAGCTTTAACTCCCAATGCTTTTTCACAATCATCCGGTATGGGAATTGAAGGAGGCATTAACTTAGCCGACATCAGTATAGCACCGCTAACAGTTACCACTAGCAGCAGAACCGGGATGATGGTCGGGGCATTCGCAGACATAGGGATCACCAGGTCATTTTATATTCGACCCGGTTTAAGATACGTCATGAAAGGGTTCTCCAGCGTCAATAATAATGGTTTTGTAAACGTTACAACAACAACTAAAATCAGCTACCTTGAATTTCCAGCTTTACTTAAAGTAGCGTTTCCCCTTACCGAAGTAAAACCATATGTTATGGCAGGGCCAACACTTGGTATTATGCTATCAGCAACCCAGGAGCAAACAGATGGTGTAAATAATGCATCAGGAGACGTAAGTCAATTTCTTGAAACGATTGATTTCGGTCTGTACTTCGGAGGCGGCATCGATTTTCACGTTGCAAAGAAAATAGATATGTTTGTCGGAGCAGGATATTCACTTGGTCTTACTAATATAGTGAAGCCCAACCCAAACAACCTGCAACAGGTAACCGGTAAAAATTTAGGTATACAGGTAACTGCCGGCATGAAGTTTGGTCTGTAATTAACCCTCCTTTTTGGACTGAAACTTTTAATTACCCTATAGTCCAACTTAACATCGGGAGCCATAAGGCTTCCGATGTCTTTTTTATTTATACAAAATACAACTGTTATTTAAGTAAGGAAAATGCGGCTGCGTAATTAAATTTTATACTTACTGCACAATAATAATATTTGAATTCCATCATATTTTGTGATGAGCTTTTTAGAAGATTTATTGCTAAATTTTTCAAAGCAAAACCCGTTATTTGCTGTATAAATTTATTTGATGCCAGCAGAAATTTAACTGAATTATCTATTGCCAGTACAGCAAGCCCACGAATAAGTAATGGTGTTATAAGTGGTTTTATATCTTGCTTTATTGACTGAATTGGAATGTAGTTACTTGAATGTTGATTTGCATAGATACTTATGAAATCGAAAGGCTGAATGAACATTTCAGGAGTGAAGTTTACAATTGCATAGTTTTCCCAAAATCCGCCCCACCTTATATTTCCCCTGAACGATGACACTATATTGAATGTGGGTTTTTCTTCTTTTTTTTGGGTGTTTGTAATACTGTGCGAGTAGCTCCGGAAATCAGCTTCAGATTTCACGAATGCATTTTGTTCTGTTTCATTGGAAAGCGTATTTTTGTCTTCTTTAAGGAGTAATATAAGAGAGCTTTCATCTTCTTTTTTTACCTTAACTTTTGCTGCATCAACTGTTATTGACTGTGCTGACAGTCCTATGGTAAAAAACAACAAATATGTTATAACCACCTTAAGCATGGTTATTAAAATTAATTATTTAAAACCTATATCAATATCCCTTTTTCCAGCTATTAGGGTCACAAATCTTATACCATATTTATTTAGCTTAATTTACTCAGTGCTTTTCTTAAGCTTTCAATTACTTTTTCTACCTCATCAAGCTTGCATGTCCCAACCGATAAGCGGTACCAGGTTGAATTATCAGAGTCTCCAAAGGCGTAAAAAGGCACAATAGCCACATGTGCTTCTTCAAGTATATATTTTGTAATATCTTTGGTAGTTTTAAGTATTGCACCATCTTCTTTTTTCAGCCCGTGAAGTTCAAATTGAACAGTAAGATAAATTGCGGCTTGGGGAGCGATTGCATTTACTTTGAAGCCTTCATCCTTAAGCTCCGTAAAACCTTTGTAAAATCCTTCAAGACGTTTATGAACTTCTTTCTTGAAATTTTCAAGATAAGCATTAACAGCAGCAGTATTGGCAATATATTTTGCCGAGGCTATTTGCTCTGCTTTGGGAGCCCATGCGCCAAGATGTGAAAGTATAGATTTCATTTTGCCTATAACGTATGATGGGCCAAACGACCAGCCTACTCTTACTCCCGTTGCAGCAAATGATTTTGATAGGCCATCTATAAATAGAGTGTAATTCCTCATTTCTGGAATTATTGAAACAGGGTCGTAGTGTTCGGTATCGCCAAATGTCAGCACCCAGTAAATTTGGTCATACATTAAATAAAGCGGCTTTTCGCCTTCACTCCGCCTTTCATTTTCTTCAAGAATTAGCGTGCAGATATCTTCAAGCTGGTTGCGTTTGAATACTGTCCCTGTAGGATTTAACGGTGAGCATAAAGATATCAATGCAGCATTCTTAATATGCGGCTGGATATCATTCGCTGTGGGCATGAAATTATTTTCGGGTGTCGCAGGAATTTCAATTTTTTTAGCTTGTGAAAGGTGTGAGTAATGATTGTTGTTCCACGAGGGAACAGGGAATATAACTGTATCGCCCGGATGAACCAGTGTCTGGTAAGTGGCATAAATTAATGGCCTGGCTCCGGCTCCTATTAATATTTCATTAAGCGGGTTATATTCAAGTCCCTGCCTTGATGCGATAAATTGAGATACGGCCTGTCTTGTTTCCAATAGCCCGTCGGCAGGAGGATAATTTGTTGCGTGTTCTTTATATGCCTTAATAATTTCCTCTTCAAGCTCTTTTGGGATGGGAAATATCTTCGGGTCAAAATCACCAATGGTCAGGTTGAATATCTTCTCACCTTGTTTTATCTTTTCATTAATTTCTCCCGCAAGCTTAATTATTTCTGAAGCTATTAAGGTTTCTGCCATTTGAGAAACAGAAAGCTTCCGCTGTTTTTTTACTTCATCTGCTACAGGCATATGTTTTTTGGAATTAATTAGGCAAATATAAGGGAAAGTTTTATAAAAAGTCCAATACTAAAACTTAATTTCTCAATTTGGCAAAAACAGAGCCTTTAAAATTAAAACTATATATAAGCTATAGCGTCAATTTCAACCAATGCATCTTTTGGCAATCTGGCTGCCTCAATAGTGCTGCGTGCCGGTTTTGATTCACTAAAGAATTGGGCATAAACTTCATTCATTTCTGCAAAATGATTCATATCCTTAAGGAAAACGGTTGTTTTAATTACGCGGGAAATATTGGTCCCTGATTCTTGTAATACTGCTTTTAAATTTTCAATTACGCGCCGGGTTTGTTCCTTAATTCCTCCTTCTATAATAGTACCTTTGGAAGTATCTATAGCGATTTGACCTGATGCATAAACCAGATATGGATTTTCGGCTGTGAGCTTTATGGCTTGCGAATATGGGCCGAT
>DASXTZ010000258.1:0-5532 GCA_036505135.1 Ignavibacteria bacterium | reverse complement strand
AACAGATAAAAAAGGAAACCGCACATAAACCATCAGCATTAAAAAAAGAATCACAGCGAAGCTTTACAATCGATTTTATTCCGCAAAAATACCAGACACCTGTATTTCTTGCTGTTTTACTGGTTATGATTTTGATCTTTTTTAATCAGGGATTATTTGGCGGAAAAGTATTTACATCTGCCGATAATATTGCATCGGAAAGCTTTAAAACATTTCTTGAGGATGCAAAAAAGGATGGTGTTTTTCCATTATGGGTGCCGTATATTTTTAATGGGATGCCTAGCTTCGCAGCCCTTGTTCCGCATTTAGAAAGAATGTATGATATTTCACATGCAGTGTGGGTAACTGTAAGGGATATTTTATACGCATTGTTTTCCGGTAATTCTGTTTGGGCAATAGTTTTATTTTATATAATTTTCGGATTCTCATTTTATTTTCTTGCCGAATATAAATTCAAGGATAAGTTAATTGCATTATTTATCGCTCTCGCGGCGGTCTTCATAACTCCAATTATACAGATGATAATAGTAGGGCACAACAGTAAAATGATTGCTGTCATGATGTTCCCCGCAATTTTTTTAATGCTCGAAAAAACATACGACATGCTTCTTGCGGGCAGAATCAAACAAAATATTTTCCGCCTGCTTCTATATTTCGGCCTGCTGGTTTTTTTCATACATGTTCAGATGAGCTCTAACCACGTTCAGATGCTCTTTTATTTCTTTTCACTGGTTGGGCTATATTTAGTTTACAGGCTTGTTTATAATATTACAAAAAAACAAAACACATCTGCTGCAGCCATCACTCTTATAATTTTTATAGTAGCAGCTGGAATTTCCGGCTTAATGTATGCGGATTCATACCTTTCAAGCAAGGAATACAATAAATATTCAATTCGGGGCGTGCCTCCAATTACCCAACCTGAAACAGAAAAGGAAAAAGTCTCAGGCGCAGCGGACTATGAATACTCAACCAACTGGTCATTTTCTCCTACCGAGGTCATGACATTTTTTATCCCTTACTGGGCAGGCTTTGGCGATGTTGAATACCAGAAGCAGGTTATTAATACTTATTGGGGACAGATGCCGTTTACTACATCACCTATGTACTTCGGGGTTATAACAATACTGCTTGGAATTATAGGGATATATTATAATTTCAAAAAAAGTATAGTTGTTCAGGTAATGGTGATAATTTCTTTTGTCTCATTGATTTTATCTTTTGGCAGAACATTCCCTGTATTTTATGATATTTTATTTTATCATCTTCCCTATTTTTCAAGCTTCCGCGCGCCTGTAATGATACACATTTTAATTAACGTAGCATTTGTGATACTTGCTGGATACGGAATAAAATCTATAATAGAGGTTGCAAAAGATAAAACCAGGTCCTCACGATTATTAGCATCGGCAAAATATATTTTCCCCATTCTCGCTTTGCCGGTTATATTTTCAGTTATTGGTTTCAAGGGTTATTACACATCTATGGTTGCATCAAGCCCGCTTGTACAAAAGATGCAGCAATACGGGTTAAACTCACAGCAAATAAGCCAAAGAATAAAAGATATTACTGAAATAGCATATTCAAACGTAACTTCTGAAATGCTGGTAATCGGACTGCTTCTTCTTGCAGCATATGCTGTTATATATTATTTCGTAAAGGGAAGTATTAAATACCAGGTATTTGGCTTTGCGTTAATTTTTTTTATGATAATTGACCTGTGGCATATCGATTTTAAAACTTTGAACTGGGGAAACAAAACCGATACCGAAAGTTATTTCAAGACGCCGGACTGGGTAAGCTGGCTTCTTCAAAATGATAAGAACACTTACGAATACCGGGTACTGAACCTGCAAAACGGTCAGCCTGTGCGTGAAAATACACTTGCCTACTGGCGGCTTCACAATAATTACGGTTACCAGGGGGCAAAGCTGCGCATTTACCAGGATATGGATGATGTTGTAGGACTCGGCAATCCAAATGCATGGAAGCTGATGAACACCAAATATATAATATCAGATAAGGAATTTGGTGATACTGTTTTTACAACTGTATTTAAAGGCAGCAAAACGGTAATGATGAATAAAAACTTTCTTCCGCGAGCGTTTTTTGTGAATAGCTATCAGATCGCACAGCCTTTAGATATTTTAAACAATATTAAAAATGGTACTTTTGAACCTAAACAATTAGCGTATCTTGAAAAAGACCCCGGAATTAAAATCGATGCGATTGATCCAACTTCAAAGGCACAGATCACAGGCTATTCAATTCATAACATAACACTTGATGTAACAGCATCAGGCAGCAACTTATTATTCTTAAGCGAAGTTTACTATCCCGCCGGGTGGAAGGCATTCATTGACGGGCAGCCTACAGAAATCTACAAAACAAATTATCTCTTCAGGAGCGTAATTGTTCCAAAGGGCCAGCATAAAGTTGAATTCAAATTTGAGCCTGAAACTTATTATATGGGCAAGAAAATTTCAATGGGTGCGAACTTCATTTTAATAGCGATTTTCGTTGTAGCGATTGGCGGTATTTTTATGAAAAAACGAAAAACTACCGAAAAAGAGCAAATAAATACCTAAACTCCAATTGTAAATTCCTGTTAAACCCTGCAATTGATGATTATATTTGTCTACAGCAAGTATTTATCAATTAATCCCTGGTGTTATGAAAAAGATATTATTAGTTACTTTTTTAATGGTTGTAGCATATAATGCTAACAGCCAGTGGTTTATAGTAAACCATATTTCCAATTATCAATTTTATTCACTTTACTTCATGTCAAACACTACAGGTTGTGTTGGTGGAAATCAAAATGGTGTTATTTTTAAAACTACAGATAGCGGAGGCAACTTTGTTTCAGTTCCAACCGGTACTAGCATTTGGTTTTTGGATATCTTCTTTAATAACCAGCTAACCGGATATGCCTGTGGACAAAATGGATATATAGTTAAGACAACTAACGGTGGTAACAACTGGTATCAAATATTTCAGGGAGCTAATTTTTTACACAGTATAAGATTTGTTGATATTAATACTGGCTATGCAGCTGGTTATGGAAATTTGATTTATAAAACGACAAATAGCGGATCAAGTTGGAACCTTCTACCTAATAATTTCACTAATACTTATTTGCTTAGCATTAGTTTCGTAGATGCAAATACAGGTTTTGTTTCAGGTGAGAATGGACTTATTGGAAAAACTACAAATGGAGGACTAAATTGGTTAACAATTTCTACAAGTGTTTCTGATATTTTCGAAGAAATCGTAATGACCAGTGCTACTACGGGATTTATTGCAGGAAAGTTTGGGAAGATTCTAAAAACAACCGATAGTGGCAATAATTGGGCATTCCAAAACAGCGGAACAAGCGAATGGTTATTAGATTTATTTATGATGAATAATAGCAGGGGCTGGGCATGCGGTATGAACGGTAAAATTGTTTATACTTCGAATGGTGGCATTAACTGGCTAACACAATATGTCCCTACTATAAGCTGGATTAGACAACTACATTTTCTTACGCCAGATACAGGATATGCAGTTACCGATAATGGAATGATATTAAAAACTTATAATGCTGGCAATCCGGTTTCAGTAAATATTATTGGTAGTGAAATTCCTAAAGAATATTCTTTATCTCAAAATTTTCCAAATCCCTTTAATCCCGAAACAAAAATTCAGTTTGGGATACCCAAATCTGAATTCGTTTTGGTAAAGGTTTATAACATAAATGGGCAGGAAATATCGATACTTGTAAATAAGAATTTAAACTCCGGTTTATATGAAATTAATTTTAATGCCTCAGCACTAAGTTCGGGTATTTATTTGTATCAAATAATAGCGGGTGACTTTAGAGATCTAAAAAAAATGGTTTTGCTGAAATAAAGGCAGACTCTTTTAATTTTGCTAAAGGCGAAGCAAAAACTTCGCCTTTTTTATTATATTTAATTAAAAAACAAAAGTTAATATTCTTGCAGATTGCTGTTAGACATTAAAAATACAATAAAGCAAACAGCGGTTTATGGGGTCAGTAGAATGGCGGCAAAATCCATTTCCTTTATATTAATACCGCTGTATACATCTCTTTTTTCCGCTGAAAATATTGCAAATATTAATCTTTTAGAATCGCTATGGCAGTATTTCTTTACAATTTGCCTCTTTTCGTTTGAAACTGCAATAATTGCCTTCTGCGCATCTGAAAAAGATAAGGATAAAGTAAAAACTACAATATTCACATTCTTTGTACTATTAATCACAAATTCACTAATTTTTATAGTATTGGGTTATTTTTTTTCTAAATCTATTGCTAATTCTATTTTAAACGATATAAATCTGACTAATTCTGTCTTTTATTGCTTTATCATTTCCAGTTTTGAAGCCCTTTTAGTTATACCTTTAACAATTGCAAGGCTGCAAAGTAAAGCTATTTTATATACAATTATCTCAATTTCTAACTTAATTATTAATTTAGTACTTCAATTTTATTTTTTATCGTTTATTAAAGTAGAAGTTGACTATATTTTCATAAGTAAAGCCATTGCTCCCCTGTTCTTGGTTTTGATTTCCTTACCCTATGTAATTAAGAACATAAAACCTACATTTAATTCTAATCTATTAAAGAATATTTATAAGTTTTCATTTCCCCTAATGGCTGCAAGTTTATTAGCAATGTTATTGAATTCCGTAAATAGATACATTTTAGTCGATTTTGTCTCAAAACCAGAAGTAGCAATTTTCACTTTAGGTTACAGTATAGGAAGTGTTACAAATTTTTTTATAGTGTCTCCCTTTTTTCTGGCATTCAGCGTAATTAGCTGGAAAAAATTAGAAGACGATAATGCAAATCGTTTCTTCACTAAAACTTCGACTTATCTGTTTTATGTAATGATTTATGTTTCAATTATAATCTCCCTTTTTATTCCTGAGTTAGTAAAGATTTTTATTTTAAATCCTGAATTATGGGATTCCGTTGGAATCGTTAGAATAATATTATTTTCAAATTGTATTGCTGCTTTATATTTTATTTCAATTCAGTCATATTACTTTACTAAAAGAACTGACTTAATCTTTTGGGTTTTCACTATCTGTTTATCCTTCAATATTATTACAAATTATATATTTGTACGATTTTATGGAGTTTATGGTTCAGCTATTTTGTCTGTTTTATCTTATTTACTTTTAATTATTATTAGTTACAATCTGGCAAAAAGATTATATTTCATAAAATTCGAGAAAACTAAACTACACTTACTCTCAATAATATACATTATAGTTACCTATATATGTTTTTATTTCAAATTAGACTATTCTTTGCCTAATATTTTCATAAAAATACTTGTAATTTTAACATTTCCATTTTTTCTTTATTTATTTCATTTTTATGAGTTTATCGAATTGGATAGAATAAAAATGATTACAAAAAAAATATTTCGGCTTAAAAAATAAAAAAATTGAAAAGAACTATACTAAATTTATTAAGATCTTACTTCAGAAAATTCCCTATACGTAAAGGGAAAATTCCGG
>DASXTZ010000257.1:0-1940 GCA_036505135.1 Ignavibacteria bacterium | reverse complement strand
TGCAGGATTTTTTATATTAACATCTCCTGAATCAATGTATAACTTTGCACTTATTGTTGTTCCTTGCGGGTAAACAGTTCTGTCTAGCTCAAGAACTATATTAGAATTTACCATTAGCAGATCTTTATATGTTGGCTGCTTTACAATATTTTTTTCTCCATATGAGAATTTCCATATTTCGCTTTTCCCGGCGAGATTTCCGTTGGTGTAAGCAGATATCTGCCACACATAATTTTTACCCTTTTCCAAAAATGACGCAGAAACGGGGTACTGGTAGAAATTTTGAAGCAAGTTCCGCACTTCGTATCCGCTTCTTTTGATTGCACTCTCGATGGATTCGTTGTTATAAAGCTCAGCTAACTTTATAGAGTATGAAATATTCTGTCCGGGTGTTATAGGAGCGGGGGGCATCCATGAGAAAGCAGGGTATGGCTCAGGCAAAGATAACCCGTCCGTAGGGGAAACCAGTGCTGGTGGCGATAAATTCATTATAGACTGACTCTTACAATCACTTCCTGCTTCCACTCCGTCTTCGAGCTTTACATATACACAGAATTGATAGTTTCCGGGCGGCGCGTTACCTGTTCTAATTATTGCTTCCTTGTACTTATTATTTTTGTAAGTTATATCCACTCCGCTTACATTGCTTGCAGTTATTAATTTCATACCCCGGTTCAGCTCGAAAACCTTGGAGCGTGCTTCCAGAATTCTTCCGTCCGTTGCCTCATCAACTGTACCTTCAAGGTAAACCCTTAAAGTATTCTCAGTAGTGTTATTAAGCGTTAAATTCCATAGATCTGTAACCCCAAGTTTATTGGGAGGCGGCACCTTGAGATTTACTATTACCTGTTGAGCAGATGCAGGTATTGAAAGAAGCAAAGACAGAAATGATATTATTAGTATTTTGATTTTTGTACTCATAAATTTATCTTTATAAAATTTTTATAATCTATTTAAATGGGGGTGATGATCTTGCTGTTTCCTGAAATTCCAGGTGCTTATGACCATCAACCCCCTATGTCGTCCCTTGCGGGATTTTCGAAAATTTTAAAAATGATAAGCGGGACGACATAGTTAATTGACTGCAAAGATATGTTTCAGATGGGAGGCAAAACAAAGAATCTTTATTTAAATTGCGGTAAGATTATAATTAGTGGATCTTACTTAACAATTTGTTAATCAAAAGGTTACTTAAATATTTGAATGTAAATTTGTTCCTGTATATTTCTTCTATAATTTTATATTTTCAGTCAGATGATTAAAAGCAAAGCTATAGAGATAATTCAAACTTTTGACTCCAGAGAGTTCCATGAATTTGGAAAATTCGTTGATTCGCCCTTCTTTAATAGCAATACTAAACTTATTGAGATGTATTCCCTCCTTAAAAAGTTTTATCCCGCATTTTCTCAGAAAAACTTTACTAAGGAAAACCTTTATCAAAAACTTTTTCCCGGCAAAAAGTATAATGACGGGACAATGCGGAAGCTGCTTTCAAGCCTGCAATCGCTTGCAGAAGAATACCTTGCAAACACGAGGTTTATGCGAAATCAAACTTTTCAAAAGAGACTTGCTTTAATGCAAAGGCTTGATGAAAAAAAACTTGATGTGTTATTTAAGCAGCAGCTGTATAATATTCAGAAACTATATGAGAACGAGGGGTATGAAGATGTCTATTTCCGAAACAACTTTGAGCTTTATGAAACTCTTTTAAGTTACATGGCAACAAAAGCAAAATTCGATGTCGATATTCAGATAAAATGTTTTTTTTATTTAATATCCCATTGTATAATACTTTCCCTTAAAATAAGCCAAAACCTGATAACTGGCAATATTGAGCATTCCTTTGATTATAAAAATACTTTGCTCTTTAAATTTACAAAACAATTCGATATTGAAGGTTTTATTGAAGAGATAAAGAATTATTCCCCCGATTTTTACCC
>DASXTZ010000256.1:0-4390 GCA_036505135.1 Ignavibacteria bacterium | reverse complement strand
GACATAGAAATGACAATAGAAGAATATAGCAAGTATGTTTCAAATAATACCAATTCACCCGCCCGGAGGCAGGAGTTTTAAAAACCCGATTCGCTAAGAAGATCCTCGAAGTAATACTTCTCGTAATCTTTGTGATTTGCAATTAGTTTTTCAATAATTGGTATTAATTTTTCATCGGAGATACTAAATTGATTTGGTTTATGCGCAGCTTTATATTCTGCCAGTATATTTTCTGTATTAGTGAATGTCATCAGCTCCGGCTCATCGAATTTGCTCCACCCGCTTCCATCACCATAGCCATATATATCTTTAAAAAATACAATATAGTCGCCATATCCATCGCTTTCAATATTAAAAGTCTTATATTTAATTCTCACAGGGAACCTGTCCTGCTCAGAAATTTCGAACATCATTGATTTTTTGCTGTTTATCCACCACGCAATATCACTGGAAATAATTACCTTTGTACAAATAAATTTCTTCATCTTTTCAATATTGCTGTTATCATTCCTAACACAGCCATGTGAAAGCGCGCGGTATTCACTTTTCAGCAGATAATTTTTATTTGTTCCATGAAAATACCTCAAAGAATTCTCGTCATAATGCACACAGAAAAGCCCAAGCGGATTTCCGGGGCCGGGAGGTGTTGCTGGCTCAAGCGGATCTGATTCGGGGTCTTTCCATGTCGGCCAGTTACGCAGCCTGAATGCTTCATAATGTCCTGTATATGTTTTTGTGCTCGGCTTGCCAACTACGTTAGGCCATGTATCGATTAATATTGTATCTTCTTTATAAAGCTGGAAAATGCGTGACGTGAATTCGGGAATGTTAAGCTCCCATAATATTTTGGGGTGAGGGTCAAGATAATGATCGGGTATTTTAAAGTTCAAATTAAAATCAACTATTCCAAGTGTATCATTAATAAGCTTTTTGGTAATTTCCTTTGAGCCTTGTATTGCTGAAATTTCGTTATCTGAAATTATAGGGAACAGTTCATGAAGATAACTTTCTATTAGCCTATCAGCATTCTGAATATCACTAATTGGAAGTGAAACTGTTTGATATCCCGCAACTGTTTTGTTTTCAACAACTTTAACTTCTGATGTAAAGGATGAATCAGTTCTGGTAGATTGATGCGCTTCCTGGCTGTAGTCATTCTTAGTAAATACGAGCCCTGTGGCCGCAATCAGCCCCAACAGAAATAAAAATCTGTATTTTTTCACAAATTTCGCCAAATTTTTAATATTAAGTAACAAATTTACAGCAAATTCCATTTATTATCAAATCAATATAAATTCATCAAATTTATACGGTTTGTCCTTTGTTTAAAATTAGATTAAGAATTATAATCTAATTATAGTATTTTTGTTTCATTTTGTTTTAGAAGCAAGAGCTTCAATTATAAACTTATAATAATCTTGTTTATATTATAATTGCGGTATCACGTTTTAACTGTATTTTTAAAAATGGATTTTAAGAAAAAATTTTACGATATAACCAGTCTCGTTCAGCAGGAGTTTGATAGGAATCTTGAGCTTTACGGGGATAAAATTCAATGCCGCAGGGGGTGCTCCAAGTGCTGCTCGCAAATATTCAGGATAACTTTACTTGACGGGTGGATTATTACAGAACATGTGAAGTCGCTGCCGGAAGAAGAACGGAAGAGATTGATTGAAAAAGCAAGGGACTATATAAACCGAGTCCCCATTTTAAAAGGGGATCATACAGACCACCCCGTCTCTACGAGCCACCCCGTCTTAACTAAGGAGGGGAACAAAGAAGCTCTCCTCCTTAATAACGGGGAGTGGTCGAAGACCGAGGGGGTCCCATGTCCTGCGCTTGGGGCTGAGGGCGAATGCACAATTTATGAAGCCCGGCCTGTTATTTGCCGCAGGTTCGGTGAGCCTATATACGATTATAAAAATCCTGACAATGTTTACGCGTGTGACCTGAATTTTAAAGACGGTGATGAAATAACCGACCCGCTGCTGATTCCAAACCAAACTGAGATTGGAAAGAAGTGGGATGAGATAAAAGAGAAATTTAATGAGACTGCATTGCCTAATGGCCTGCCTCCCGAAGCCTTGGCACAGGGATGGACGACAATTGCCGAGGCGATTGGTGAATCAGAAAAATAATATAGTGTCTTTACTTGTCAATCCTGAACAAAGAGAAAGATTTTATAAGCATAATTTTAGTTCTAATGGGATTCTTCGCTTAGAACGACAAATGCTCTCAAAAAAAATATGTTGCCTCCAATCATATTATAGCATATTTTTGTGCTTTTCATCCTAACCCACTCAAAAGGGGATGGACAAGTTAATTATTATTGCATGTTTGAATCCGATAAAATAATGTTTGAAATTTACCAGGATAAGAAATTTAACCGGAAATTTCACGTGGTGTATTATACAGAGCTTAACGAAAGTAATAAATACACCGCTATTAACCAGGCAATGGCAGGAACAAGCTACTTCGACGGGTTCATAAAGAACTTCAAAAAAGATGAAGCTAAACAGCTTATAGAGGATATAATTAAACAGCTTAATGAAGGAAATATGCTATCAAAGGAAGAAATTAAGGCTATGCTTAAAAATTACACACCGTGAAAAGTGAAACCTGAAATGTAAAACGTTTTATTTTTTTGCCTTTTCACTTTTGACTTTTCAACGCATTTTAGTCCCTTGCAGCATAAATACAAAAATATATTTGTTGATGAGCTTTCGACTCACTGGCGCTTTACGCTTGGCGCTGTAATTATTTCCGCTTTGCTTATACTCGTCCTGAAGCAAATTTCATTTGTAAAGCCTTATCCGGAACAGGAAGGATTATTCGAAACATTCTTCATTTCACATCTTTTTTTTGCCGCATTAACTCCCGCTTCGCTGCTTTACAAATACCGGAGCGTTATATGGCTTGGGGTTTTAATTGCAATAGCCACTTCCTCAATAACCTGCACATTAAGCGACATCGTTCTGCCCTATCTTGGAGGGTTAACTCTGGGTTACAATATGCATTTTCACGTGTGCATAGTAGAAGAACCACTGGCATCGTGGTCATTTATTATTTCCGGAGCAGTTTTAGGCTATATATTATCGCGCTTAATAACTAAGCTTTCAAGGTTCACACATGGGCTTCATATATTTCTTTCATCAACTGCTGCAGGCTTATACCTTGTAACATACGGTGTAGAAGTCTTTTCCCTAAAGACTTTATTATTTATTCCTATTCTGCTTGTATCTGTGCTTATCCCCTGTGTAATGAATGATATAGGAGTGCCTTCATATATAGTCAGCTTTAATAAGCCTGCAGGAGTAAGCAAGAAAGAGCTTCTTGACGAGATCCACCATGAACACCACGACCACCACCATTAGAAGCCTGCCTGCAGCAGGCAGGCAATTACAAATTACGAATTAAGAGTCAGAAGGCAAAAGTTTTATATTTCAATTATCGTAGGAGGCTCAGGGGGAGGAATATTTGAGTTGGAGATTCTTTTTTTTGCAAAAAGCATTTTTGCCTTCCACAAGCCGGAAATTGAAACAGATATTGTACAAAGTATCAGCGCAATAATTATGCTGAGATAGATAGGTATATGTAAGGAAAAATCTACGTAGAAAAGCGCAAAAGCTATTAAGTTCAAAACCATTAACATAAGTATTTTACCTGTTTCGTATTTAACAGGATAAAATTTTTGTGAGACGGCGTATATATAAATGGCCATTGAAAGATAGCTCATAAACACAGCAATAGCCCCGCCAATCATTCCTATAACAGGTATGAGTGTAAAACCACAGACAATATTTATAGCTGCTCCAAGCCCTGTTATAAAAGGCAAATATTTTGTTTTCTTCTCTATATAAATGCCTGCCAGGAGATTTGTATAAACACCCAGAAACATGTATGCAAGCAATATAATAGGAACAATATATATGCCTTCCCAATACTTTTGACCGATTATATAACCGCGTGAACCGAAAGGAATTTTTATGAGGTCTTCAATAGTAAAGCTTAGCAATATAAATATTACCGAAGCCGCTCCTATAAAAATCGTAAGAACTTTTGCGAAAAGCGCCTTCGCGTCGGGTTCTTTTGCATTGTTTAAAAAGAACGGGCGCCATGCATACTCAAACATAGATACTACCAGCATCATAAAAATCCCAAGCTTATAATTTGCATTATAAATACCTACAGTTTTTACATCGGTAAGATATTGCATAATGGGAATATTAATAACCTGGACCGCCATAGATGCCAGCGCGGCAGGAAGATAAGGCAAGGAAAAACGCTTTAGCTCCCCAATCAGCTCTTTGTTATATGAGAATGAATTATTTTTTATTATTACCGTCAGCAGTAAAAGAAATGTAATAAATGATGCAATAAAGTTGCTTAT
>DASXTZ010000255.1:0-5317 GCA_036505135.1 Ignavibacteria bacterium | reverse complement strand
GGAGTTAAAAAAAATGGATATTACGGCGATGGAGCGAAAACTTTTGCGGTAGATGAAATAAGCCCCGGCAAAAAGAAGCTCCTTAAAGTTGCTGAAGAAAGCCTTTATTTAGGGCTTGAGAATGCAAAAGATGGTAACTTTATAAACGATGTTTCACTTGCAATACAGCAGCATGTTGAGGCTGCAGGTTTCTCAGTTGTTAGGGATTTGGTAGGTCATGGTATAGGTAAAAACCTGCATGAAGACCCGCCAATTCCAAATTATTTTAACAGTGGTTATAAAAATAAGTTTAAGGAAGGCATGACTGTCGCTATAGAGCCGATGGTAAATTATGGAACGCACAAAGTAAAGATTTTAAATGATAATTGGACATACGTTACCGCCGACGGGGAGCCCAGCGCTCATTTTGAGCATTCGGTATTGATAAAGAAGGGTAAACCCGAAATTTTGACAGTTGCGGCATAATGGCAAAACAAGGTACAATAAAAGTTGATGGAGTAATCACGGATACTTTGCCTAATGCTGCTTTTAAGGTTAAGCTTGAAAATGGCCATGAAATTATTGCACATATATCGGGAAAAATGAGAATGAATTTCATAAAGATTCTTGAAGGAGATAAGGTTGCTGTAGAATTATCTCCATATGATTTAACTAGAGGAAGAATAACATACAGGTATAAATAATATTTCAAGAGGATATTTATAATGAAAGTTAGAAGTTCGGTAAGAAAAATGTGTGAACATTGCAAGATAATTAAACGCAAAGGCGTTATTAGAGTTATTTGTAAAAATCCTAAACATAAACAAAGACAAGGTTAGGAGCTTTAAAACTTGGCAAGAATAGCTGGAATAGATCTTCCAAAACATAAAAGAGTTGTAATTGGGTTGACCTCCATTTACGGTATAGGCAAATCAACCTCAGAGAGCATTTTAAACAGGCTGGGCATTAAGCATGATAAAAAAGTCCAGGATTTAACAGATGATGAAGTAAACCACATCCGTAATATAATTACAGGTGAAATTAAAGTTGAAGGTGCTTTAAAAGCAGAAGTACAGGCTAATATTAAGCGCTTAATGGATATTGGAAGCTACAGGGGCAAAAGACACAGAAGAGGGCTTCCTGTCCGCGGGCAAAGAACTAAGACAAATTCCAGGACGAGAAAAGGTAAGAGAAAAACTGTTGCAGGCAAAAAGAAAGTTGCTGCTAAGAAGTAATATAATATTAATATAAATGGCTCAAACAACAAAAAAAATAAAGAAGAAACTTCAGGTCGAATCAAATGGAATAGCTCATGTTAAGGCCACTTTTAATAATGTTATTGTAACCTTAACAGATAGCTACGGAAGCACTATTTCATGGGCTTCATCCGGAAAAATGGGTTTTAAGGGGTCCAAGAAAAACACTCCCTTTGCGGCTCAGGTAGCCGCTGAAAATGCTGCAAAGACTGCATACGATATGGGCTTAAGAAAAGTTGATGTACTGGTAAAAGGGCCCGGCTCGGGAAGAGAAGCGGCAATAAGGTCACTGCAAACAGCCGGATTAGAGATATTGAGTATTAAGGACATAACTCCCATACCGCATAATGGCTGCAGGCCGCCCAAAAGAAGAAGAGTATAAAAAAATTATTAAGTAACAACAAATAAATGGCAAGATACACAGGACCAAGTTGTAAACGCTGCAGAAGAGAAAAGCAGAAGCTTTTTCTCAAAGGAACAAAATGCTTTACCGAAAAATGTCCGGTTGAAAGGAAAAATTATGCTCCTGGCCAGCATGGACTTTCAAGGAGAGCAAAAGTTTCAGACTATTCAATACAGTTGCGTGAAAAACAAAAAGTTAAAAGAACTTATGGGTTGCTTGAAACTCAGTTCAGGAATTATTTTGAGTTTGCTAACAAACAAAAAGGAAGAACCGGTGAGAACCTTGTAAAACTTCTGGAAAGAAGAATGGATAATATTATTTACCGGGCTGGTTTTGCACCTTCCAGGAAATCTGCAAGACAGCTTATTCTGCATAAGCACTTCAAATTAAACGGGAAGACAGTTAATATCCCTTCATATTTACTAAGGGCGGGAGATAGCATCCAGGTTATGGATGAAAGTAAACAGGTTAAGATAATTCATGAGTCATTGAAAAGAGTTAAAGATGATATGCTCCCTCCCTGGCTCCAGGTTGATAAAGCAAGTTTAAAAGGTACATTATTGGCAATTCCCGAGAGAATTGATATTCCATTTAATGCAAACGAACAATTAATCGTAGAATTATATTCAAAATAAATTAATGCAAAACAATCATATTCAATTCCCCGAGAAACTAGAGTTAGAAAAAGAAACACATTCCCGATACTTTGGCAGGTTTGTTATGCAGCCATTGGAGAAAGGGTATGGAATAACACTTGGTAATGCAATGCGCAGAGTTTTGCTTTCTTCGTTGCCGGGCACCGCAATTACTGGTGTTAAGCTTAACAATGTCCCGCATGAATTTACCACAATAAAAGATGTCGTTGAGGATGTTTCCGAGATAATATTAAACTTAAAAGAAGTAAGATTTAAACAAAATGTTAAAGGCGCTGAAAAGGTTGAATTGAGGCTAAAAGGACCGGTCGATTTTATTGCACGGCACTTGCAGGAAGCCACAGAAGAATTTGAAATATTAAATCCGAATCACCATATAGCAACACTCAATAAGAATGCTGACTTAACGATAACGCTGAAAATCGGCTCCGGTATTGGTTACGTTCCTGCTGAGGAGAATAAAGAAGAAGAACAGGACCTGCTTATGATTCCAATCGATGCTATATTTACTCCCGTAAAGAACGTTAAGTATGATGTTCTTTATACCAGGGTAGGGCAAAAAACCGATTATGAAAAGCTTGTACTTGAAGTTACTACCGATGGTACTGTTAATCCTGAGGATGCTTTAACTCAGGCATCAGCTATATTGAACGAGCATGTTTTAATGTTCCAGAACTTTGGCAAAGTTACAGAAGAAAAGAAAGCACCTGCTAAAGAAGAAGAGACTGAATTTAATAGAATACGTAAGATGCTACTTACTAACGTTGATGAGCTTAAGCTTTCAGTTAGGGCCCAAAATTGTCTGCGTTCTGCAAACATAAAAACTCTTGGTGATCTTGTTCGCCATCAGGAAGTTGAAATGCTTCAATTCAGGAATTTCGGAAGAAAATCTTTGGCTGAACTTGGGGAGATCTTACAGGAAAACGGGCTTTCCTTCGGTATGGATGTAGATAAATATTTAAAAGAAGAAACTAAATAAAAATCAGAAGACTGGTTCAAAGATGATACACAGACGCAAAGGAAGAAAATTAAAGAGAACTGCAACACACCGGAAGGCTTTGCTTTCTAATTTGTCAGTTTCTTTAATAAAAAATAAGAAAATTAAGACTACACTTGCAAAAGCAAAAGAGCTAAGAGTTTATATTGAGCCTATAATAAATAAGTCTAAGAAAGCTTACATAAATAATAGTTCTAAGCCCGAATACAATATTCACTTAAGGCGGGAAGTCAATAAGTTCTTACAGGATAAAGGCGCTGTAAAAACATTGTTTGATGAAATAGCTCCAAAGGTAGCCGAAAGAAATGGCGGCTATACAAGAGTTTTAAAAATGGGTAGAAGATTAGGTGACGGTGCTGAATTAGCCCTTATTGAATTAGTTGATTATAATTTAGACCAGACGAAAACAGAAAAAACAGAAGAAATAAAGGATACCAAAGGAAAAGCTAAGACTAAGAAGACGAAGGCAGGTAAAACAAAAAAAGAACCTGTAACGGAAAAGAAAACTACTACAAAAGGCAGAAAGAAGAAAAAAGAAGAAGCTGCTGCAAAGTAACTTATATGAAAATTTCAACAGCAGAATTTGTTAACAGTATCACTGATCTTTCACAGCTTCCCACTGCACATTTGCCGGAAATCGTTTTTATCGGCAGGTCAAATGTTGGGAAATCCTCATTAATTAACAAAATCTGTAATAAATCCAAACTTGCAAAAACAAGCTCCGTACCGGGCAGAACCAGGCAATTAAATTATTATCTAATTAATGAAGAATTTTATTTCGTTGATCTTCCTGGATATGGATATGCAAAGGTACCAGAACAGATAAAGACCGGCTGGAGAAAGCTTGTTGAAGAATATATCAGCTCTCGGAAAAATATTAAATTAGTTTTCGAGCTAATGGATTCTAGGCATGACCCTACTTATTTAGACCAGTTAATGGTAAATTGGCTGGAATATTATGAGCTAAATTATGCTATTGTTCTTACAAAAGCTGATAAAATATCCGCAACTAAGATGGAAAGACAGATCTACAGAACAAGTAAGATTGTAAGTAATGATGAATTGTGCAAAGATTTCATTCCCTTTTCGGCTATAAACGGGGAAGGCAAAGATACTGTTATGAAGCTCATTGACGAGAGCTTAAAAATACTGGTATAAATACCACAACTTAGAATTAATTCTTTGTTAAAGAAGAAGATATTCACACCGGGACCAACTCAGGTTCACCCGGAAGTTCTTAAAGCTACTGTTTCTCATTTTACCTACCACAGAAGCTCTGAATTCAAGGAATTTCACGGTCAATTAATTTCTAAACTGAAAAAGGTTTTCCTTACAGATTTCAATCTCAATATATTAACAACATCAGGCACCGGCTCTATGGAAGCAGCTGTCGTTAATTTTTGCAAGCCTGGTGAAAAAATTTTATATTTAAATCAAGGGAGATTTGGGTCAAGATGGGGGGCTATTTGCAAAGCAAATGGTTTAAAAGCGGATGAAGTTGTAGTATCTTACGGAGATGCCATTGACCACGAGAAATTAAAATCCATAGACCTTTATCAATATTCTGCAATATTTTTAACGCATTCCGAAACATCTACGGCTACTGTTACAGATATAAAAACACTGGCTGCGCTTATCAAAAAAAATTCTAATGCTTTAGTTATAGTTGACGGAATATCTTCTATTGGAGCAATTGAGTTCAGAATGGATGAATGGAATATTGATGTTGCTGTTTCAGCTTCGCAAAAAGGATTGATGACACAGCCGGGTATTTCTGTAATTGCTTATAGTGATACTGCACGTGAAAAGATGCTTTCTAACAACATGCCAAGATATTTCTTTGATCTCCGTAAAGAACTTAATGCTCAGAAAACCTTTCTCACAAGCTGGACTCCCGCTATTGGAATAATGTACGGTGTTGATAAAGCCTGTGACATTCTTCTGGCAGACGGTATTGAATCAAAATGGGAAAAGGTTCATTCAGTAGCAGACTATTTCAGAAATGAATCCAGAAATTTTGGATTTAATA
>DASXTZ010000254.1:0-3513 GCA_036505135.1 Ignavibacteria bacterium | reverse complement strand
GATGATTCTGAGCGGTTAAAAAAAATGATTAAAGATTTCAATATTGAAGAGGATGTTATAATTAAAGGGTTTATTGAATATGAAAAAATTCCGGAGGCGCTTCATAATGCTGATATTTTTGTTCTCAGTTCGTTGTATGAGTCACAAAATATGTCAATTTTAGAAGCAGCATTCTGCGGCTTGCCTGTTGTTTCAACAGACGTCGGTATTGCGAAGGAAATTAGTGATTATATTGTTCCCCTAGGTGATTATGAAGCCCTGGCTGATAAAATTCTGCATGTGATAAATAATCCGGTTACAAATTACTCTGATCTTTATGAGAAGTTTTCTCTGGAAAAATGCGCGGAAGGATTTTACCAGCTTTATCTTTCATTTTCCAAATAACGACATTGCCTTTTTATATACAAACTCAGGCGAGTACCGCGTGAGGCAGTGAACATCTTCGTAGCGGCATTCCGGTTCCATGCAATTACCGCATTCAAGATCATCTGAGCTTAAACATAAAACATGTTTGCTATCATGGCATGTCCAATCGCTTCTTGTTGAGCCAAGCATTACCAACGAAGGCACTCCCAAAGCCCATGACATGTGAAACAGCGCAGAATCTTCACTTATTAATAGTGAACACATGCTCAAAATTGTTAAAGCCTCGCTTAGTGTTGTTTTTTCTGTAAGGTCTATAATTTTGTCATCAAGTTTCATTGAAATGGATTTCGCTTTTTCCGAAATTCTTTCGTCTCCTAAAATTAAAAATTTTACGTTGTTGTTTTTTAAAAATAATTCGGAAAGCGATACATAATTTTCAATTTGCCAGTTCCTTGTTTTCCACAAGCCTGCAGGATTTAAGACAACTAATTTTTCTTTCCCATTCCATCCCTCGTCAAATAAGGTTTTACTTGCGTTTTCCAATAATTCTTTTCTGATTGAAAGATTATGTTCGGGAGTAATATTGAATCCTGCAAGGCGAAATGCATCAATCATCCTTAATGAAGCCGGTTCCGGAGCATACCTATCAAGCTCGCTCCAATATTTTACACCGCTGACTTTTCTAATGATTTTACTGATACGGTTATGCTGCAGGTCAATAAAAACATCATATTTTCTCCGGCGTAACTTAAGCGCCATCGAAAACGAAGCCTTATAGCGTTTTAACTTTATGAAAAATCCTGGGGCTCTGTTTATTTTGTAATCCGGGAAAGAATATATATTATTAAAGATAGTTAATGACTGCAAAAGCCCCATGGAGCGTTCACCTGCAAGATAATCAATTTCGGCAGACGGAAATAATTTTCTGAGCGCCTGGCAAAGCGGCAAGGTTATAGCGGTATCACCAATGGCATGCAGTCGGATAATTAATATTCTTTTCGGCAGGAAATTTTCATCAGCCTTGCTGAAGCTTACTTTATCCGCTGTTTTCATTCACAGTAGCTTTGAGTTCAAAATGTTCATACATATTGGGAATATTTGCTGTGTGGTGGCTCAAAATAATAGTGGTTTTATTTTTTCTGTCATTCAGCAGGTTTTGCCACAGGTTTTTTTCAAGCGGACCTTCAAGCATTGAGTTAGCTTCGTCCAAAATTAATATTGCAGGGTCATAAACAATAGCCCTTGCAATAGCTACTCTCGATTTCTGCCCTGCGCTCAATGATATTCCTCTTTCTGAAATATTGGTTTCTATGCCTTTTGGCAAAAGAGAAATAAATTCATCAAGTATACAGATTTTAATTGCTTTTTCCAGCCTTTTATCAGGTATATCATTTTTGGAAAGTAAAATGTTTTCTTTAACTGTTCCATTAAATAAAATTGGTTCTTGTGGCACATATCCAATATTCTTTCTGAGTAAACGCTCATCAAACTCATCAAGCGGTACCGAATCAATTAAGATCTTACCGTTAAGGGGTGAATATAAACCCAGAAGGAGATTTGCTATTGTTGATTTCCCTATCCCCGATGGGCCGGTGATAAGAAGCCACTTGCCTTCATTTAATATAAAGGATAAATTATCAAATACATTTCTTCCTTTTTCATAAGCGAAAGATACATTTTCAAATTCCACTTTACCTTTAATATCAGAAATTTGTTTCTTGTTCATTAATGAGGAGGTATGCCCCGAACCGAGGATTTCAATTATTTTTGAAGTTGAACCTGATATGCTTTGATAACTGCTGTAGGCTCTGCCCAGCGAAAGGAAAGACATTGTAAGCGAAAATGCATAAAAGAAAAACGCTACTGCATCACCTGCTGTAGCAAAAACTATCCCCGAGCTGCTGAAATAAAATATCGCAACCAGAATTGCTGAAAGAATCAAATAAACTATCTGTGAGCTTTTTGACTGGTACCTTGCTGCAGCTTTTTCCTTTTCAAGAGCTTCATCTTCATGAAACGTATATTTATTTAACTTAAGATTTTCAATAAGAAATGATTTTACTTCCCGTATTCCTATAAGCGATTCTTCCATGATAGCATTTGCCTTCGCATGTTCCTCCTGGCTGGCAGATGCAAGCCGGCGGATCTTTTTGCTGTAAAATAAAATTACCGGCAGGGGCAGGATAATTAATGCCAGCACAACCATCGCCGCAAACCAGTTTAATAAGAGCATGAGTGCTATACAGCCGATGATAAATAGAAAATTCTGGTAAAGTGTTACAACAAAGTTCGAAAAAAAGGATTGAAGTTTTCCAATATCTTCGGAGGCATGCGAGGTAAGTTCGCCAACTTGCTCTGATTTGAAAAAAGAAAAGGGGCGGTTCAGGATATTTGCGTAGAAATCAACTCTAATATCGTTCCTTAGCCTTGAGCCCAGCTCCTGCATCAAAACAAAGGTATAATAACCAAAGACCGTGGAAAGTGTGATAACAAATAAAAGGGCAATTGTAAATATTGGTGCGCTAAAATTGAATGAAGATTTACCTGAATATGAATCAACCATAAATTTAAAGAGGGCAGGATAAATGAGGTTAGATAACGATATAAAACTTAATGATATAAGCGCAAATATCAGTTTCCGCTTATATTTAACAGTATAATACCATAAAAATTTAAATCTTGCCAAATTAAAATGTATTTTTATATAAGAAATGTTAAGCTATATTTTTCAACCAACAATTATACTAAAAGATAAAATAAGTTAATAAGTAAAAGGATTTTAGCGTATAAATGAACAAAATTGATGGACGAAATTTTTATGACCAGATTTCCGAAACTTATGATGAAAATGTAAACCGGGGTGTCATTGCGGGCAAAATAAGAACTTACATTCAGGAAAGCATACTAAAAAATATTACAAAAAACGGAACCATACTCGATATTGGTTGTGGGACAGGCACTGATGCCATATTTTTTGCCGAAAAGGGGATCAAAGTTTTGGGATTTGACGTATCTCACAAAATGATTGAAGCTGCAAAATATAAAGCAGCAAACAAAAGGTTGCAACAACTTGTAAATTTCATTGAAATGGATGCCTCTGATTTAAAGAAACTAAATAATATGAAATTTGACGCTGCGGTGTCAAAC
>DASXTZ010000253.1:0-3499 GCA_036505135.1 Ignavibacteria bacterium | reverse complement strand
ATCTCCCCATAGCAAAACCGGAACAAGTATTGCAAACAAAACAATTACCCCTCCCATTGTAGGAGTTCCAGCTTTAATCATGTGCGATTGCGGACCGTCTGCCCTGATTTCGTCTGCGACCCTTTTTTTATTAAGTATTTTTAGAATTTTTGGCCCTGCCCAAAAACATATTATCATAGCAGTGATCGCCGAAAGTGCAGAACGCCATGTTATGAAACGAAAAACATCAAAACCAGGTGGATTTAGTGTTTTATTGATATATTCTGCTAAATAGTATAACATTAATTCAGGCTTATATATTTAATTTCATAACTCTGCTATTACGTCTTCCATTTTCATAGCACGCGAACCCTTTATTAAGATTAAATCACCTTTTCTTATATTTAACTTCAGCATTTTTGCAAGTACATGTTTATCTTCAAAATGAAAATTATTTTTAACTCCTTTAGCAGCTATGTGCATGTAATATGAATCTTTACCATATGTATATAAATTTTCAAAGTACATTGCTTTCACCAGTTTTCCAATATTTGTGTGTTCTTTTCTGCTGGTTTTACCCAGTTCCAGCATGTCAGCAAGTACTAAATATTTTTTCCCCTTTATTTTGTATGCCTTCATGTTTTCCAAAGCTGCCTTTACCGAATCAGGATTTGAGTTATAACTATCATCAATTATCGATACATCATTTTTCTCTTTAAGCTGGTTACGTTTTCCTGATTCAATTTTATACTCTGAAATAGCCTTCCTGATTTTTTTAGCGGAGACTTCAAAATAAAATCCAACCGCTGCGGCAGCTAATGCCGAATTAAAGCTTTGATTTCCAATTTCTTTCAGCTTTGTCCTTATTTTTGTCTTGACAAAATTTATTTCCGTTATTGCATTAAATCCTTCAAACTTTAGTAATTTTGCTTTTACATCCACTTTTGCTTTTGTTCCGTATGAAAAAGTATTTACCAGATATTTGTGCTCGTGCTTAACCAATTGTTCATCGTCAGAATTTAAAAAGAACATTCCAAAATTCTCATCAAGATATTCAAGAAGTTCACATTCAGCTCTTGCAGCACCTTTAATATCTCTAAGGAATTCCAGGTGTTCTTTACCAATGTTGGTTATTAGCCCAATCTGCGGTTCAGCTATTGAGCATAAGTACTTAACCTCTCCAAAATGATTTGTCCCAACCTCAATCACCGCTATTTCGTGCCTCTTATTAAGCCTGAAAAGTGTCAGAGGGACCCCATATGCATTGTTATAATTGCCCTCTGTTTTAAGCACGTTATATTTTTCTGCTAAAACATGTGCCATATAATCTTTGGTCGAGGTTTTTCCGTTGCTTCCGCCAATTGCAATTACCGGAATAATAAATTTCTTCCTGTAAATATTAGCAAGTTCGCCAAGCGCTTCTAAAGTATTATTTACAAGCGCGAAAGAAAAATTTTTAAAAGAACATTTTTTATTTTCGCTAAGGCTTTTATACCAGCCTTTGCTTACTACTGCACAGCTAATACCTTTTTTAAAAGCAAGCTCAACAAAATCATGTCCGTCAAATCTTTCGCCTTTCACCGCAAAGAACAAATCTCCTTTAGAACATTTTCTTGAGTCTATTGTTACTTTTTTGAATCCTTCTCGTGTTAATCTGCTCTCATTTAAAACTTTTACACCTTTGATCCTTTTAAGATCACCAGCTGTTAAATCCATTAAATATATTTTTCTATGACCTCTTTATCGCTGAAATGATGTTTTACACCTTTAATCTCCTGATACGTCTCATGTCCTTTGCCCGCTACTAATACAACATCGTTCTTTCCGCTTAATTCAATAGCTTTTTTTATAGCCTCTTCCCTGTTTTCAATAACAAGGTAGTTATTTTTTTTTATACCAGATTTGATCTCATTTATAATTTCCAAAGGATCTTCATCTCTCGGATTATCGGAAGTAATGATTGCCATATAGCTGTTCTCAGCAGCAATATTACCCATAACTGGACGCTTTGTTTTATCCCTTCCGCCTCCGCATCCGAAAACCGTAATAATCTTTCCCTTTGATTCCACTCCCGATAATATTTCCTTAATGGTTATAAGAGCTTTCAGCAATGAATCAGGTGTATGCGAGTAATCAACAATTGCTGTTGTCCCTTTTTTTAGTTTTTTTTGGTTAAACCTGCCATCAACCGGTTTAAAATCCTTTAAAACTGAAGTTATTTGCCTGTAATTAAGCCCAGCAGCGTGGGATGCAGCTATTGCAGCAATTGTATTATAAATATTGAACTTACCTGTTAAATTGGTTTTAACGTTTAATTTGACTGTATTTTCACCATTTCGCGGAACTAAAAGAGTGAACTTAGTTCCTTTAAAATCCATTTCTATGTCCTCACATTCATACATCCCACTTGCAAGGCCGTATGATATTCTTTCAGCTTCTGTTGTAGATACCATGCGTTTTCCATACTCATCATCGATATTATATACCGCAGCAGTTTTGTTGTTTTTTATATTTATTCTTTTAAGCGAATCAAACAAATTCCTTTTTGTTATAAAATAATCTTCCATCGTAGTATGAAAATCCAGGTGTTCGGGGGTAAGATTTGTATAAACTGCCATATCGAAATCAATTCCGTAAACACGATACATTGCAAGTGCATGAGAAGAAACTTCCATTGAAACAAACTCCACACGTTCATCAGCCATTTGCTTTAAAAGACTTTGAAGCTCAACCGATTCCGGAGTAGTATATGATGTTTTTATAAAGCGGTTATTTATTAAATTACCATTTGTTCCAATAAGACCGCATTTCTTCCCGTTTGAATATAATATGTGATATATTAATGCACTGGTTGTTGTTTTCCCGTTAGTTCCTGTAACACCAATAATTTTCATTTTTGAAGAAGGATTGTCATAAAATTTAGCGCTCATTAAAGCCATTGCTTTTCGCACATTTTTAACACGCAATACTCTTGAATCCGCCATAGAAGACCCATCGGTTATCACTGCCTGCGCGCCTTTCAGCAAGGCTTCGTTAATAAATAAATTGCCATCGGCTTTGAATCCTCTTACCGCAAAAAATATATTACCGCTCTCAACATAACGCGAGTCATAGCACAGCTTGCTAACCGTGAAATCAATTGCCCTTGAGGTATCTATCATTTGTTCTTTTATACTATCTAACATTTCAGAAAATTGCATTTCTAATTGCTTGATGAACAATTAATTAAAACAGGCTGATTCATATTAATTAACTCACCTGCCTGTGGATTTTGCGTCAATATCTTGCCCGTTCCGTTTATTTCATATTCAACGCCTAAAGAAGATAATACCTTTATACAGCTTCTTATGCTCATTCCTTTTAAATAAGGCATTATAATATCCTGTTCTTTTAATCCTGACTCTTTTTCTGCTGCTTTTGTAACCAGCTTTAATATTTTATTGCCATCTTCATCCATTACATATTTCTGATCGGCAACAATGGAATTTTTTGATAATCCCTCTATTTCAAATTCTATGTT
>DASXTZ010000252.1:0-2491 GCA_036505135.1 Ignavibacteria bacterium | reverse complement strand
CCCGTAGGTTCCTGTCCGAAGGTTTGAAGAGTAAAAATCAGTGCTGCTAAAAGAAAAGTTACCAAAAAAACCAACAGCGATGCACCTAGTAAATTTTTCTTGTTTTTCATGCGCCTTCTCCTTCTAGTACCAAAGGGTTAGTTATTTTTAGTATATATATTATAAAATTAGTTAGTTATTACTAACACAAAGATGGTATTATCCCCACCATTTTTCAATACCTGCTAATAGGGATATTCATCAAAAATTATTTAGAATTTTTTAAATTTCGAAATATTATTATATTTGTACTATACCGTATTTGTGTTAGAGAATAGAATAATATCGGTGACTATCATAGCAAAAATTTGGCTAATTTTTGCATTTATTTCCGGATGTGCCAACCAACAGCCACCGGGGGGAGGGGAAGAGGATAAAATCCCGCCAAAAGTCAGTATTTATTCGCCCAAGCCTAATTCCGTTAATTTCAAAGGAAGGTCTATAGAGTTCAGGTTTAATGAATATGTCGATAAAAGAAGCTTTCAGGACGCCTTCAGGATTTCGCCTGCAATAAAGGGTGAAATAGAGTTTGAATGGAGCGGCAATGATGCTGAAGTTGTGTTTCCCTCAGAGCTTCAAAAGATAGAGCCTAACAAAACCTTTGTTGTAAACCTTTCAAGCAGCCTGAAAGATATTCACGGAAATGCAATAACAGAACCGGTTAACTTTGCATTTTCTACAGGACCTAAAATTGATAAGGGAAATATCTCAGGAAAGGTGTTTAACCAGGATTCAAACAATATTGTCTCAATTTTCGCTTATAAGATAAATGATACATCAGGTTATGACCCCACGAAAAATATACCTGATTATTTAACCGAAAGCGGCAAGGGCGGCAGTTATGTTTTAACGAATCTTGCGCCCGGGAAATACAGGCTAATCGCAGTAGCAGATGATGACAGGAACCTGCTGTTTACCTCGGAAAGAGAAAACTACGGTGTATTATCATACGATATTACTCTGGCAGATTCTTCTGAGATAAAGAATTCAAATTTTTATATGAAGATTATCCGCACAAAAGAAACGGTACCGCCAGAGCTTGACTATACAAAATATTTTAAAGATTCCTTAGCAATAGTTTACACATCGATTGAAAATGATAACAGGATAGTTTCACCCGAGCAGAGCATATTTATTTTTTTTAATCAACACAGGCCCGAAAGAGAGAGCTTTGTAAATTCGTTCAAGATAAATGGAGGAGATAACCAGCCTGAGAAATTGGTCTTTAACTGGCGCAATGATTCTTTAGTTGAATTTTTTGCTGCAAATAAGTTTAAGCCGAACTTTAATTATGTTATGGCATTTGACCTGCCGGTTGGCAAGGATTCGGTATATAAGTTTTCATTGAAATTCAAAACTGTGGGGAAAAATTCTTTTGGCGAAATTAAAGGCTCGGTTAGGACAAATTTTGATACAATCAGTTTTTTAGAATACCCTGTTAAAATTGAGCTTGAGGCAAACCTTACTCCCGTCATAAAAAATTCTTTTGAGGTAAGAGATACGGTTTTTTCTTTAACCAATATATTGGAAGCTGAATACAAGCTGTTTTCTTACATAGATTTGAACTCGGATAATTCATATAATTACGGGTATCCATATCCGTTTGAATACGCTGAGCCGTTCTATATTTACCCGCAGACATTGAGAATAAGAGGCGGCTGGACAGTAGAAAACGTTGTGACAAGTTTTAATAAATAAAGGCTGGTCTTTGCCAGCCTTTATGATGTTATTCATAATAAACTCTTGTAATTATATCCGTCGAATCGCAGAAGTCCATCGTTCTGAGTTGCAATCCAAATTTCAGGTCTTTGAGTTGAGAAATGCAAAGACATTCCAATATGAACAAAAACATAGAACCATATTCCTAAAATTCAATAAGCATAACTATTATAAAATATAGTTTTATATTTGTTTTTCATCAAGAGTAATTATATGCACGTTAGCTGACTTTGATAATAGATTTTTTATGCTAACTTTTAAAATTCATGTGAATTGAAGCAGAATATCAATCGACAATGTTTGTTAGAAAAAATTCGGAGTCTTATCTCAGTTCGAGCCTCTTGCAATCGGCCTAATATCCTCAATAATGTTGCTGGCCAGAGATGCAAGGCGGACTTCGACAGCGAGCCCCTTTGCTATCGCATCTTCCAGCACAGCGATTATCGAATCAAATGCAGGATTATTTTTCAGCAGGCGGTAAAACTGTGCGGACTCGAGGAAAATAACCTCGATGTGATCGGCCCCTTCATGTTTACGTATCCGAACAGCCGTCATGTTACGTGAGATTTGTTCATTCTTATTCATGTAAAAATGCCCCCAGTATTATTAACGCCTGAATATTTTTGCTTCCTTTTGGTAAAATTGCTTTCCTTCAATTTATTCCCTCGTGGCCTGTTACATTCGAACTTCCTTTAACACGTCTTTAACCCGCTGTATGCAATAAGAGTTGCAT
>DASXTZ010000251.1:0-12537 GCA_036505135.1 Ignavibacteria bacterium | reverse complement strand
TTTTAACAATGAAGTGCTTGCTATATGGGCTTATAACAATGAGATTTACGCTTGCGGCAGATTTACAATGTCCGGAACGGACCCCATGAACCGCATTGCAAGATGGAACGGAGCAGCATGGACAACCCTGGGCACCGGCTTAAACGAACATGCGCACGCTATGAGAATATATGCTAACGAGCTTGTAGTTGGCGGCGCTTTCACATCGGCAGGTGGTGTTGGTGCTAACAGGATTGCAAAATGGAACGGCTCTGTATGGTCAACTCTGGGACTTGGTATGAATGATGAAGTGTATGCACTGATTATTTATAATACAGATCTCTATGCTGCAGGTCCTTTTACTCAGGTAGGGGGTATAGGCGTAAACAGGATAGCCAGATGGAACGGAAGCTGGTCAAATTTAGGACTCGGCACCAACGGCTATGTTTCCGCTCTGACTGTGTATGGGGGAAATTTAGTTGCAGGCGGCGTATTCACTACAGCGGGCGGTTTAGCTGCAAATAGAATTGCAAACTGGAACGGCAGCGCCTGGTCTAATCCTTATGGCGGAGGTTTAACCGGCGGCGGAAATGTAGTGAACACTTTGACAAGCTATACCAGTGGATTATTTCCCGGAGGCAGCTTTACAAGTGCTGACATAACCATTGTGAGTAATGTTGCGCGCTGGGGATTCCCTGTCGCAATTAATGAAATAAGTAACATCATACCCGATGAATATAAATTATATCAAAACTACCCAAATCCGTTCAACCCATCGACAAAAATCCGTTTCAGCATCCCTCCTTCGGAAGGAGTTACGGGAAGGATAGTGAGGCTTGACATTTACAATATATTAGGAAAAGAAATTGATGCACTTGTTAACGAAGAGCTAAATCCCGGCACTTATGAAGTTGAATGGAATGCTGCAAATTATCCCAGCGGAGTGTATTATTATAAGTTGACTGCAGGAGATTACTCAGACACTAAGAATATGATATTGGTTAAGTGACCTTCTGCGGCAGGCGAGATCATCCTGACCCCGAGCAATCGGGGGAAGGATCTCATAGCAGTCAGGAAAAAAACAACACCACTTATGTATGACAAACGAGGTCTCATAGAATATAAAATTTGCCATGATGAGATTCTTCACTTCGTTCAGAATGACAAATTACGAAATTGTTAAATAATTCTTTTTTGCATAATTTGCATATGAATTATTAATAATTTACTGCTTATCGATTTGAAAAAATACTGTACTGTATTCATTCTGCTGGTCCCTATAATTCTTAATTCACAGACATTTAAAAGCTACGGCTTAAGAACTGGTTATTCGCTGGAAAGCTCCGGCTGGGAACACCCTGATACACTTGGCAATAATTATCACAACAAAGCATATATTTCAGCATTTAATGTTGGCCTTTACGGTGAGTTTTTTGCTGTAAAAAACCTAAATACCATTGTTGACATCGGCTATAAATGGAGACAGTATTTTTTTCAGTATGACCTCGGAAATGCAAATGATGTCCGCGATATCCGCAACAGTCTGAGCTATATTACACTTTCAGTTTCTGAAAAAATTAAGTTTGATTCAGATAGATGGAGTATTTACGCGTACGGCGGGCTTAAATCGGATTACCAGATAGGCAAATCTACAGAAAAAGATATACAAAACGTATTTGAAGATTCCAAAAGTTTTCTGTTTGGCGCTACGGGGGGAGTTGGGTTTGCAAAAAGGTTCAGTAAATTCTGGCGAATTTCATTTGATATATATTTTGAAAAAGACCTGAATAAAATGTATGAATCGGGCTTTGGCCATGTCCAGAATCAGGAAATAGGCCTCAGGGTTGGAATTGGGCCTTATAATCCTGCTAATAAGTAATAACTTAAGATAATGCATATTCAAAATAAAACCATAACGGCATTTTTAATTTTAATATTAAGCACAGTTTCTTTGATATCACAAAACTCCTTATTTCATGAACGTAAAGGAGAATCTTTTCTAAAACTCAAACCATTTATAAATGTTTCAAATATCAGGCCGGATTTAATAATATCAGTCACGGGTGGCTTATCCCTTCCTCTTGCAGATCTGAAAGGCGACCTATCCACTGTTTCATTAACCAATGGAGCAACATCATCAAGAGCGTATTTTGAAAAATATGGATTGAATTTTGGAGTTCAGGGCAAATTGCCCGTTGATAAAAAAGACAGGTTAAGAGTAATAATAAGTGTTGCATATAACTTTTTCACTAATTCAGGCAGCGATTCATCAGGTTCTTCTACAATTGAACCAAAGCTTAATTTTTTTCAGTTTGGGCTGGGAGCAGAATATGCTTTTATGAGTGCCGGAGATATTACTCCCTACTTTAACCTTGAGGCAAATGCAAATATCTTCGGCGGGTCAATTGATTTTACAGATAACACTTCAGGTTTAACAGTTACCGCTGAGTATAACCGGGTAACAAGATACGGCTTTACTGCTTCGGGCGGAATAGAAAAAGCATTCACGAAAAGCTTTGGAGGTTTTTTAGGAGTAAAATACTGCATGGCAAATGTGCTTGGAAAATCTTCCGACCTAACTGGCGCAAGAGAGCTTGATGATGACAGCTTTGTCGTAAATGGTTTTTCCGTCAGCCAAAGAACTATTTCATTTGTTGGTATTTACCTTGGCCTTTCGCTGTATATAAGGGATTAATCATCAAAAAAATCTTTTGTTCCTCTTTCCTTCTTCTTAATAGAATGTTTTCTCTTCTTTTCAAGTCTCTTCATTTTAGAAGATAATGGTTCAATAGTTTTAATTCTTACTGCTTCTTTTTTCAGAGCTGTATTTATCATCGAAACAAATTTTTCTATCGCCCTTTTTTTGTTTCCAAGCTGTGTTCTTTCCGTCTGTGAATAAACTCTTATATTTCCTTCTTTATCAATTTTATTCTTAAGCTTTCTCAGCAATAACATTTTTGTTTCGGCGTTAATGGTCAGTGAATCAGGCACATTAAAAACAAGCTCAGCCTTTGTTTCAACTTTATTAACGTTCTGCCCGCCTTTCCCTCCGCTTCTGGAAAAACTGAAACGTGCTTCTTTTAATAATTTGTTAATGTCTATTTCTGTCAAATTTATTGTCCTCCCTTAACCCTATTGTTCCACCGGATTAATTCCCCTGCCCAATTTTTCCGCTTCTTGCAGCTTATTTTGCACATAAGCTTTTGCTTCTATTATAGATGCTTCAAGATTTTTACCTATTGCTAAGTTAGCCGTAATGGCAGCGCTGAGAGCGCATCCGATCCCATGTGTATGTTTTGCGGCAATATAATTTGCAGGAAATAATGAAAAAATTTTATTTGAATACAGCAGGTCAGTTCCTTTCGGCAAGCCAAATTCATCGTTTATATGCCCGCCTTTAATCAATACATTCCTTGCACCGAGCTTATGGATGATAAATGCCGCAAGCTCCATTTCTTCAAAAGTTTGGATTTTTAACCCCGATAAAATTTCTGCTTCGTATATATTCGGAGTTATAAGATATGACAGCGGTATAAGCTTTTTTATTAATGCTTTAATACCATTTCTATCAAGCATTTCAAATCCATTCTTTGAAGACAAAACGGGATCTATAACTAATTTTAATCCCTTTTGTTTTTTCAAACCCGGGTACATGGATTCGATAACCTTTGCAGATGAAAGCATTCCTGTTTTTGCAAACTTGATTTTGAAATCATTAAATAGGCTGGTTAGCTGGGATTTAATAACAGCAGCAGGGACTTCAAATGAGCTTTGAACTCCTTTTGTATTTTGCGATGTAATGGCTGTAATTACTGTGACTCCGTAAACTCCAATATTATGAAAAGTTTTAAGGTCAGATTGTACTCCTGCACCTGCCCCTGAATCCGACCCCGCTATTGTTAAAACAATTTTCTTCCTGGTCATTTTACGTTGTCATTCCCGCCTGCCTGCTGCAGGCAGGCGAAGGCGGGAATCTATTATAAATTTATACCTCAATTAATTAACCCCCGATTTTTATAACATTCTTTTTAGACCCCTAACAGCTTTTGCCGGATCACTGGCTTTTACAACCGAACTTATAACAGCTATTCCATAACATCCGGTGCTCATAACATCACCCGCATTTTCAATTGTAATTCCACCGATTGCTATAATGGGGACCTCTATTTTTTTTACAACTTCTTTCAAATTTTTTATACCTTTGGGCTTTTCGGGTTTATGTTTCGAGTAAGTTGTGTATATATGCCCATACCCGATGTAATTTGCTCCATCATTTTGAGCATCGCAGGCTTCATTTAATGAATGTGCAGTTCCACCGATAATTTTATTTTTACCGAGCAGCCTTCTGGCTTCGTGTATCGGAATGTCTCTTAAACCAAGATGAACCCCGTCTGCATCAGTTATCATTGCAATATCAACCCTGTCATTAATTATAAAAGTTACATTTTTTTTTATACACATTTTTAATATTGTCCCGGCAATGTTTATTAATTCACTGCTGCCCATTTCCTTTGCTCTCAATTGTATCATATCGGCACCACCTTTTATTGCCATTTCTGCAATATCAACGTGGGTATATTTTTTTTGAATTGAGGTATCCGTAATCACGCAGAGCCTGCCAATTTTTTTCATTTATAAACTTCCGATCGCTTCTTTAAAGTCTCTCAAGGTTTTAGATATGTTTGGTGATAACATCAACTCTCTTATTACTGCTATACCATGTGCGCCCGATTCAACACATTTTTTTGCTCGCTGCGGGTTAATACCTCCCACTGCAAATACAGGAATGTTAACAGAATTACAAACCTTTTCTAATTTACTTAAGCCCTGCGGTGACCCGAATTTTATTTTAGCCGGAGTCCTGAAGACCGGGCCAAACAAAATATAATCGAAACCATTTTTTTCGGCTTCACGGGCAGCCATTAATGAGTGAACGCTTCTTCCCATTATAATTCTTTTATTTCTGTTTATGTGAGAAGGTAAAATTCCATTTTCGGGTAAATGCAAACCATCTGCATTTGAAAGTAAAGCAATATCGTATCTATCGTTTATAAAAAGTTCTGTATTGGTTTTTTTGGCCAGGATTCTTAGTCTTTTAGCGAGCTTAAGCAATTCTTTTGCTGAAAGCTCCTTTTCTCTTATTTGAACTGCTTTAACTCCCGCACCGCATGCTTTTTTAACAACTCTGTAAAGGTCTGGATTAAGTTTTGAATTTGTTATAAAAATTAAACGAAAATCAATTTTAGATTTCATAAGATTGCTTCCTGCCTGCTGCAGGCAGGCGCCTCGTTCACAATTTAGTAACTAAGAACCAATAACTCCTTCAATGGGACTTGAAGCATTGGCATAAAGCTTTTTAGGAATTCGTCCGGATTCGAATGCCAGCCTGCCGGCTTCTACAGCAAGCTTCATAGCCAGTGCCATCTGAACAGGGTGCTGCGCTCCGGCAATAGCTGAGTTCATTAAAATTCCGTCTACTCCAAGCTCCATTGCAAGTGCTGCATCGGAAGCAGTACCTACGCCTGCATCAACAATAACGGGTATATCAATTATTTCGCGTATGATTTGAATATTATACGGATTTCTAATTCCCATACCTGAACCAATTGGCGCGCCAAGCGGCATTACCGCTGCGCACCCCATATCAGCAAGCTTTTTACATGTAACCGGGTCATCATTGCAGTATGGAAGGACAACAAATCCGTCGTTCAGTAACTCTTCGGACGCTTTCAATAATTCCGAAACATCCGGGAACAGTGTTTCATCATCACCTATTACTTCAAGTTTTATCCAATTGGTTGATAAAGCCTCACGAGCAAGCTTTGCCGTTAAGACTGCTTCCTTAGCTGTGTAACATCCCGCAGTGTTTGGCAAAATTGAAAAATCCTTCTTGCTGAGCATTTCCATTATGCTTTCCTGTCCGTTACCTGTATGCATGTTAAGCCTGCGAATGGATACTGTTATCATTTCCGTACCGCTCGCATCAAGCGCTTCAAGCATGGTTTTAGGATCAGGATAACGTGAAGTTCCTACAATTAATCTTGAGGTAAACTCTTTATCTGCTATTTTTAATTTATTCATTTTTATTATTCCTGTCATTCTGAGCGCAGCGGGGGATCTCATAAATGCCCCCAATTTTTATTACTAATGAGATTCTTCGCTTCGCTCAGAATGACAATTTATTATTTGTTTTTTATGATTATCCTCCCTGTACAGCATGAACTATTTCAACCTCATCATTCTCATTTAATGCAGTATCATTCCATTTTTGCTTTGGAACAATTGTTGAATTTAATGCAACAGCAATTCCCCTTGCTTCCTTACCATTCAAATACGATGTAATCACCTCATCAAGCAAATTTGAACCATTCAATATTTTTAATTCACCGTTTAGCTTAATTTTCATTGCACTTCCTCTTTGTAAAATCGTGATAATTGAAAATTATCAAGTGTTTCTGATTTATTTCCCGATACAATCCAGTTGGAAAGCTCATAAGCAGTAATGGGCGCTAAAAGAATTCCGTTTCTGTAGTGTCCGGTTGCAAAATATAAGCCTTCCACATCACAATCACCTACTATAGGCTGATGGTCACGGCTGCCGGGCCTTAGGCCAACCTCTATTGATTCAATAGGCAGGTCATAAATAGATGGAACAGCTTCCCATGCCCGCTCCAGCATACGGAAAATTTCACCTGCAGTGGGATTTAAATCATAGCCCATTTCTTCATTACTTGCACCAACAACTAACCGGCCATCGCTTTTTGGCAGAAGGTATGCATCAGGCGCTCGCACCACTTTTGTGAGCTTGCATGACTCATTAAGCCTCAAATTAATAATTTGTCCCTTAACCGGACGAACGGGCGGCAGCAAATTCTCAGGCAGCCCGTCAATTTGTTTTGACCATGCACCAGCGGCAATAATTACTGAATCATAATTAACATCAATTCCATGAAAATGAGCGCCCTTCACTTTTCCATTTTCAATGTTTATTTTTTCCACAGTATGGTCTTCATACAGCTTACCGCCTTTGTTTAAATATGCTTTTCTTAAGGCCTCAAGCAATCTTCGGTTATTAATTTGTGAATCATCTTCCACCCAGATGGCTCCTGTGCATTTTGGAGATAAAAACGGTTCCACTTCCCGCGCTTCACTTCCTGAAAGCCATACAACAGGCAGCCCGATTTTTTCACGAAAATCATACAGCCTTCGCAATCGTTCCCAATGGTCTCTATCGAATCCGGGCAGGATGCACCCGGTTTTTTCAACCTCAACTTTTATTCCGCCGTCTTCATAAAGCTCATTCACGAATTGCGGATACAATTCAAGGCTTTTCCTGCAGAGATAAAAAAGATCAATATCTTCAAAGCCCATTTCAGCCTGCGGAGCAAGCATACCTGCCGCAGCATAGCTTGAGCTTTTCCCCGCTTTATCCCGTTCAAGAATTTCAACATCAAAGCCTTTCTTTGCCAACTGCCAGCCAACCGAAAGCCCTATTATTCCGCCGCCTATTATTAGTATTTTATTCATTTTTAAAATTTGCCGTTTTACAAACGCTTATTTAATCTATTCCAAACTGGAGTTTAGGAATTAAATTATAATCCTGGATTCCCGCGGGAATGACAAACTATTTTAAATAAACTTCGGCACCAGACTCAATAAACTCTTTGCTTTTTTCTTCCATACCTTTTTGTATTGCTTCCTGCTCATTAACGCCAATTTCTATAGCATATTTTCTTACATCTTCGGTTATTTTCATTGAGCAGAAATGCGGCCCGCACATTGAACAAAAATGAGCCAGCTTTGCTCCTTCGGCGGGTAAAGTTTCATCGTGGAACTCACGGGCCGTTTCAGGGTCAAGCGATAAATTAAACTGGTCTTCCCACCTGAACTCGAACCTTGCCTTGGATAGCACATTGTCTCTTATTTGCGCACCCGGATGTCCTTTTGCAAGGTCAGCGGCATGTGCAGCAATCTTATAGGCAATAACCCCATCCTTAACATCTTTTTTATTAGGTAAGCCCAGATGTTCCTTTGGAGTAACGTAACACAGCATTGCAGTACCGAACCAGCCTATCATAGCAGCGCCAATAGCGCTCGTTATATGGTCATAACCGGGAGCAATATCGGTCGTCAATGGCCCTAGTGTATAGAATGGCGCATCATGGCAAATTTCAAGCTCTTTATCCATGTTCTCTTTTATCATATGCATTGGTATATGCCCCGGGCCTTCAATCATTACCTGGCAGTCATTTTCCCAAGCAATTTTGGTAAGCTCTCCAAGAGTTTCCAGCTCTGCAAACTGTGCCCTGTCATTTGCATCAGCAATAGCGCCTGGACGCAGGCCATCGCCAAGTGAAAATGATACGTCATAAGCCCTCATTATCTCGCAAATATCACGGAAGTGAGTGTATAAGAAATTTTCGTTGTGATGAGCAAGGCACCATTTAGCAAGAATACTTCCCCCGCGGGAGACTATGCCGCATGAACGGTTTGCCGTTAAGGGTATGTATCTTAATAGCACTCCGGCATGAATAGTAAAGTAATCTACACCCTGTTCAGCCTGCTCTATTAGTGTATCGCGGTAAATTACCCATGTCAGCTCTTCTGCTTTACCGTTTACCTTTTCTAACGCTTGGTATATAGGAACCGTACCGATTGGAACAGGTGAATTTCTGATTATCCACTCTCTTGTTTCGTGTATATTTTTTCCGGTTGAAAGGTCCATCACTGTATCGGTTCCCCACTTAGTTGACCATCGCATCTTTTCAACCTCTTCTTCGATAGAAGATGCCACTGCAGAATTTCCTATGTTAGCATTAATCTTAACAAGAAAATTTCTGCCGATAATCATTGGTTCGGTTTCCGGATGGTTAATATTTGCAGGAATTATTGCCCGTCCCCTTGCTACTTCATCACGCACAAATTCGGGCGTAATATATGATTGCAAATTTGCGCCGAAAGACTCACCTTTATGCTGCCAGCTTATTGTATTTCTCATCAAATCATTATTTAACGCACATTCAGCAGCAGATTCTCTTCCAAGATTTTCCCTGATTGCAATGTATTCCATCTCGGGTGTAATGATACCTTTCTTAGCGTAATACATTTGGGTTACAGCCCCGCCCTTCTTTGCCTTCAGCGGTTTTCTTCTCAGTCCCGGGAAATATTCAAGCTTGCCATTTGTAGATTTCTTTGCATGTTCAAGGTCTTCATGAGAACCATAACCATTATCAAGCGGATTAATTACTCTGCCCTCATACTCTTCAACATCATTTCTATCCTTTATCCATTTTAAACGCAGAGGCGGCAATCCTTTTTTAACATCACACTCGGTTTTATCATCGCCCCACAAACCGCTTGTATCGTAAACCCTGAGGGATTCATTTTCCTCAAGCTTTCCATCAGACAGTCTTGTTGGTGTCAGCTCTATTTCCCTAAACGGGACCTTGATATCTTCATGAACCTTTCCGTTCATATAAACTTTTTTGCTTTTAGGAAGGAATTCCTCTTTATGAAGAACTCCATTTTCATTTGTTGAACCGTTAGTTTGCATATTATTAACCTTCATTAACAAAAGGAATTTATTAGTTTAATTTTCTAAATTCAATTTTTCTTATCAATATGACCCTTGGCTGCACTCAGGGGTAAATAAAAAACCGTTAATCCTATTTCACCTGTTCGCAGGAACAAATGTTACAGGATAAACGGTTTTATTCTGTTTTCCTACGCCGGCATTACCCGGATCAGGTTTGAGGGTTTAATCTCAGCCTCCTGTTGTGGAAGCACCCCTTGACAAGACAAATATAACGGTTTTCGTTAAAAAAAGAAATACCAACTTAATCCATTAAGATTTGGTAGTGTCCTAATTTGTCATCCTGAACGAAGTGAATGATCTCATGAGTGTGAAAAACTTCAATTCTAATGAAATCTCCACTTTTCTTGAACAAGGGGTTGCAATCTCTTGTTCAAATACAAGATTTTAGACCTGGGCTAGTAATTTAATTCAATGTATAAAAATCTTCTTTTTCCAGGTTATGGAGACGAATCAGATCTGCGCGCACAAGATTTACCAGTATGCGGCTGGCACGGCGGTTTGAGATATTCAGCATCTCTTTTAATTGCTTATGTGTTATTCGATCGTTTTTGTTTAAATAATTAAGAAGTGCTTTTTCCTTATCTCCGAGATTTATTATTTGCGGAGGAGAATCAGGATTCAATTTTTTTAAAACTTTAATCGTTTCTTTTGAGGCCAGGACTGATTTATCTTTTACTCTAATATAAACTTTATTTATATCTCCGTTTTCTTTACCGTTTTCAAGCAGCCAGTGGGGTTTACTTTTGCTTTCAGGAATATTGACAACTATTACGTCTTTCCTGTATATATGAATAATTTCTGCTAAATAATTAAGTTCAGGCTCGCAATAAAATTTTGCCGCAAGATCTATATACTCTATCTCACCTTTCTCACTTTCAACTCCAACAACACTGCGGTCGTCATCTATCCCAAATATCAGCTTTCCGCCGGAAGTGTTGGCAAAAGCAATCATTTCCTTGGCTATTTTATCAGGCTCGGTAAATTTACGCTTAAATTCTACCTGCTGGTTTTCACCGCCTTCAATTATTTCATTAAGTTCAAATAAGGTCATTTGTTATTTCGCATCTAAAATTGTTTAAAATTTGAATAATATATTTAAAACTACAGCAATATTACGTTTTGGATTTATTACTATCAAGATAGCTTTGCAGCAATAAAGCCGCCGATACTATATCAATATTACCCTTTTGCTGTCTTTTCTTTTTTTTCATTCCCGATTCAATCAGCGATCCGGCTGCGATTTTTGATGTAAATCTTTCATCCCAGCGGATAATTTTAACCACGCCGGGTTTTATGAACGCACGGAGTTTTTCTTCGAAATTTTCGACCTCAAGGGTTTGTTTGGTCCTTTCCCCTTTTAAGTTTTTGGGATATCCTAAAATAATTCTTGTTATGTTCTCAGAACTAATAATAGAATTGATTCTGTCTATCGCGTTTTTGTCGTTATCAATATACTCTTTTCCAAAAGCAAAAGTTTTGCTCTCATCGCTTAATGCAATGCCAATTCGAACGCTGCCGTAATCTAAACCAAGATATTTATCCAAAATTGAGAAAAAGACTGTATGCAAATATAATAAGTTTTTATATTTGCGTGCCTGCCGCGAGGAGGCTTTCAGTACTGCAGAAAATTACTAGTCGAGTGCCTTCTTTAAATATTCCTTGAGAAGCTTCCCGGCTTTGAAGTGCATTTTCTTCCTTGCCGGAACGTAAACAAACTCGCCTGTCTTTAAATTTCTGGCTTTAGGTTTTGGCTTTGTGGTCTTGACTTCGAAAACTCCAAAATCCCTGATTTCAATTCTAAGATCAGGATTAGCGGTCATAAGCAGTTCACGGATACTATCAAATAATGCATCAACAGCCGTTTTCTCGTTAATCTTCTTACCCTCAAACTTCTTAGACAACTTAATTTCGATGTCTTTTTTTGTTAAGGTTCTAACCCTTTGTTTTTTTTCGGTTAAGCCCTCCATTATACCCTCCTATTAAATGCTTGAAAAAATCGCTTTAAATATGAAATTATTGAAAAAACAATCATTACTAAAGATAGTAATAGCAAAATAAACAATAAAAGTTCCGTAAATTCATTATGATACGAGAGAAAAATATTGATATTACTAAATAAATAAATCAAAATTGTAAAGCCAATCATAAACACGGTAACCTTCCCTATCCAATTTGATTGTAAAACTATGTTCTTACTAGCTTTCAAATATAATCCTCCGCTAAGAATAAGCACATCACGTAAAACTACAATAATAAAAAACCATACCGGTATTAACCCTTTTAAAATCATTACAATGGAAATAGAAATTATCGCTGTTTTATCTGCTACAGGGTCAATAATCTTACCAAGTTCCGATATTTCGTTTCTTTGCCTTGCTAAGTACCCGTCGAGCAGATCCGAAATCCAAATAATAATAATTACAATTCCTGCCAATGAGAAATTATTATTAATCAACAATATGACGCAAATTGCTGTTAACGGAAATCTTGATAAACTTATTAAGTTCGATATATAAAAGAACTCCTTGTTCATCTTAACACTATTCAATTTAATGATAAATTATTAATAAAAATAGACTTAAATCAATTACAGCCTAAAATTAATAACTTTAATATTAGAAACCACATTATTATTTTAGTTGTTTTATAAACAGCAACATAGGAAATACTATACCTCCGAACTTTTCTATTAAATGTACAATAATTACAATCCTATAGCCCGTAATATAGCCAACATAGATTTCAAAGAAGAGAAACTTGAAAACGGATTGCATGTAATCTTGCATAAAGATGGAACAAATCCTATTGTTACAGTTGATATCTGGTATCATGTAGGCTCGAAAGATGAAGAAGCTGGCAAGACTGGATTTGCCCATTTGTTTGAACATATTATGTTTCAGGGTTCGAAGAATGTTAAGAAAACCGAACATTTTAAATATGTGCAGCATGCCGGAGGAATTGTT
>DASXTZ010000250.1:0-7351 GCA_036505135.1 Ignavibacteria bacterium | reverse complement strand
TCAGTAATCAATTAAACTTAAAGAATCTACATATTTGAGTTTTTTGAGATTAATTTGTCATTGAGCTTTGGAACTTGATTTTTTAAACGTGATTGCTTGGCTTCGCTCGCAATTTAGCTTTTACTCGTATCTCAAAGCATCAATCGGGTTCAGTTTTGCAGCTTTAAAGGCGGGGTAGGTTCCAAATGCAATACCAATGATTGAACAAACCACTAAACCTATTACAACCCAATCATAAGGGATCGAAACAGGTGTGCTTAGCATTGCTCCGAGCAAGTTACCAGCGCCGATTCCCAAAGCTATACCAACTATTCCGCCAATCTGGCAAAGTAAGATGGCTTCAAATAAAAACTGTGAAAGTATGTTACTTCTCTTTGCGCCTATTGCCATCCTTATACCAATTTCTTTAGTTCTTTCTGTCACTGTAACCAGCATAATATTCATAATACCGATTCCGGCAGCAATAAGAGAAATAAATGAGATAACACCTGCTCCGTATTTAAAGTATATAGTAAAACTGTTCGCTTCGCGAATCAATGATTCGTTAGACCAGATATCAAAATCATTATCTTCGCCGGGAGGAACTTTTCTTATTTGCCGCATTAGGCCGATAACTTCTTCCATTGTCTCATCAAGCTGAGCTTTGCTGGGTGAAGTTACTGTTATATTAATGGAACGGTTTTGCCTGCTGCCGTATATTTTATCCATTGTTATTAAAGGTACAAGGATAATGTTATCCATGCTTTGTCCAAGGCTTTGCCCTTTAGCGGCAAACACTCCAATCACGGTAAATTTATTTCCGTCAACTTCTACCTCTTTGTCAAGAGCTGATGTGAAAGGGAACAGCTTATCTACGGCATCCATCCCAAGAACGCAAATTTGTTTTGTTGAAAGTATCTCTTCTTCCGTAAAGAACCTGCCCTCAGACAGTGTGTAGTTATTTGCCGAGGGGAATACAGTTGTAACACCTGCCATTTGGAAGTTAGGATTAGTCTGGCTTCTGTCATACTTAAGAGTCTTACCGCCGGACCAGTCTTCAAGCCCGATATATTTAGGCAGAACGGCCATATCCTTCAGTCTGAATCCCTCTTCGATAGTAATCGGTTTGCGTTTTTCGTACTTGCGCCATCTCCCGGGTCCGCCAATAAACGTAGCAGGCCATTTCTGAACCTGGAAAGTGTTAGTTCCAAGCTGGCTTAAACCGCTATCAATACCTTTTTGTAATGCATCAAGAAGAGTCATAACCCCGATTATTGAAAATACTCCGATAATAATACCCAGCAGCGTCAATGAAGCCCGAAGCTTATTTCCCCTTATAGAGCTTATTGCTGATATGAACGTTTCTTTAATGTTCATATTTTGCTCTCTCCGGAAACATCAGTTCCTTGCTTTGATTTTTGATACTCTTCTTTCAGCTGATAATACCATAGTTTTCTTTCTGCGGGGTCCTTATGGGGTACATCGAATTTTATTTTCTCACGTTTCATAAATAGTGCAACATAAATAAGGCCTAGTGGGCCAAATAGTAAGCCTGCTAATAGCCATTTAAAAAGATTTCCGCCTCTTAAGCGTGCTAGAAACGCTGTTAGAAAGGCGACCCCTACCCACAAAAAAAGAATCAAATCAATATATGTAGCAGGACCGTTAAACATTATCTGCTTATTTCTTTTTCTTTGTGATTTTTTTAATTTTGTTTTTATTTTTTTTCTTAGACATGCTCTGCTTTTTCTTAAGAAGTTGAGCTGTTGCTATTGATTTTATCAGAACCATTATTTTATATAAAAGTCTTTTCTGTAAATAAACTGTTCAGTTTCAAATTCACATAAATATTTTCCTGTAGAATAGCAATCTAATTCTGTTCCAAAGCATTTTGCCATTTCCCACTTAACTCGGTAAACAGCCGGTTTAAAAGTCAGGTCATTTATCAAATACATAATTATTTGCTCGCTTGAATCTGCCACGTTTAATTTTAGTGCTGTAGTAACAGGTATATCAAGGTCGGCCCTGACTATATATTTTGTTTTCTCCTTGTTCATTTTTACTACAACATCAGAAATATTAAAATCCAACGGCTTTTCCTTTGATGTCTTTCTTATCACAACATCGCTTGTATCGGTATCAATTATCTGGGATTGTAAAGAACAGGTAACACAAAATATTAATACTAAAATTAGATATCTGAACCATATCCGTCTGTCCGCTTTGAGCATACTGAGGGGTAAAAACTTCGCTCGCAATTTCATAATCTCATTCATATCTGAGCGCATCTACCGGATCAAGCTTTGATGCAGACCATGCAGGAAAAAACCCTGCAACTACTCCCGCCAGTGCAGAAATAAACAGCGCGAGAACAACTACCCAAAGCGGCATAACAGTGGGGAGGAGGAATGCATCTATCACAAGGCTTAACGGAAAAGCAATAATAAGTCCGCTGATTCCACCAAGCAGACAAATTGAAACGGCTTCTATCAGAAACTGGAATAAAATTGTTGACCTTTTTGCTCCGATAGCTTTTCTAATGCCTATTTCTTTGGTCCTTTCCTTAACAGAAACAAACATAATATTTGCAATTCCGATTGAACCAACAATAAGTGAGAGCATTGTAATTGCAGTTCCAATCGTCTTTATAAGCCCGGTTAAAGATTCATATGTTTGCTTAAAAGCTTCCTGCTGGTTAACACCAAAATCATCTCTGCCGCCTAATGGAATCCTTCTTGCTCTTTTCATCACGGCACGCACTTCTTCTTTGGTATCCTCAAGAACATCAACACTATGTGCCTTAATATTTATTGTCAAAGACCGCCTTGTTCCAAATATTTTAAAAAACTTGCTGATTGGAATGATTATTCTGTTATCAAGACTAAATAAGCCCAGCATGCTTCCCATTTTATCGTAAGTGCCAATCACTTTAAAATTATGCCCGCTTATTTGAATTGTTTTACCTATCGGGTCAACTCCTGAAAAAAGAGCTTCACGGATATCATACCCGATTATACAAACAGGCCAGCCGCCGTCAGATTCGCGTTTGGTCATGAACCTGCCCTCTGCAACATTAAGACCCGTAGTTCTTTGATATTCATCTGTTGTGCCTATAATGGGTGTAGCATCACTTGTAAAATCTTTATATGTAATGGAGGACATATTACCTACTGTGGGGGAAACAGATTCTGCGCCCTGCATGTTTTCTTCAAAGTATTTATACTCCTGCCAGTTGATATCGCGCCTGTTTCTGTAAACATCCCAGTCTTCTTTCCCAAACCATTCAAACTTCTGAACATATAAAACATCTGCTCCGACTGCAGCGATACTTTTTTCAAATGCTCTGTTAATACCTTCAATTGCGGTTTGCAATATTGTTACGGTAGTTATTCCTATCACAATACCCAGCGTAGCTAAAAACGACCTGCTTTTATTTGCTTTAATTGCTGTAAGGGAAATTATTATTCCTTCCTTTATTTCAAGAAGTAAATTTTTCAAGTTAATTATTTTTAAGTGCCAGGTTTCGAACCTGACCGTAATGCATCACTGTTTTGACAGCTCATTTTTAATTTTCTGGTCCATGGAGCCTTTAAAATCATAATCGTAATCGTATTCCTCTGTCTTATCGAAATATTTCTTTGCTTCATCCCGGTTACCAAGCCTCATATAGCAGCGTCCTATCTGGAAACAAGCTTCCGGCACAAGCCATTTTTCATTGGCAGGGTTTAGTGCAAGATTAGACTTAAATAATTCAATCGCTTTATTATAATCTTTCTGCTTATAATAAGTTAGTGCCAACCCGTGATTTATCTGAATTTTTATATCATCACTATAATTTTGATTTGCTGCTGTTATTAAGCTATTGTAGTCAGCCAGAGCATTATTCAATCTTCCAACTGAACGGTTATTATCTGCTACTATCAGTAATGAATCTGTTCTTGTTATTGGATTGGCCTCTCTTTGTTTTAGTTTTCTAAGCCAGAATCTTTCCCAGTCATTATCATCTTTGAAATCTGTTCTTGCTTTCCCGTAATATTCAAGTGCGTCATTCCTGTTACCCAGCAATTCTAATGAAACTCCTATGCTATGAAGCCTGTTGTTCATGTTTTGATCTTTGATCAGGTAATTTATATATCTTTTTCCGTATTCAACCGCTTTATCGAATATATTTAACCTGAAATATGCGGTTCCAAGCGCTCCGTACGCCGTTCTGAAAATTATATCCGATTCTTTTCCTTTATTATATTCCAAAGACTTTTCATAAGCATCAATAGCTTCTGTCATTTTATCCTGCTGTGAAAGCAGCCCTCCCCACAACATCCAAACGGCAGGACTCCTCGGATATTTATTTTTGAGGCTGGTGGCATAACTTTCGGCAAGAGGGTAGTTCTCCTCTCTCCATAACAGAATTGTCATGTAAAACTTTGCTTCACTGCTGGTATAGACACCTTTTTCGGAAGCAATGGTAAGCATACGTTTGCCTTCATCTCTATCACCAGAAAATCCCAATATTGCTGTTGCCCATTGCAGCTTTCGCGGTATGAAGCTTAACAGATAATTGTAAACACCAAGACCTAGATATGCATCATAATAATTCGGATTTTTTTCAATAATATATTTAAGATTCTCACTTCCATCTTTAATCTCAGATGCAGCTTTCAGGTAATTCTCACCTAAAAAACCCATTATAAAGGCCCTCATAGTATAAGTCCACCCAAGATACAATTTAGCATCTAGGTCATTATCATTTTTGTCAATAACATTTTCACAATGCTCAACAATTTTATCCGATAAATTCATATATGTTTCAAATTCATCCTTATTTCTTGAAAGCATTGCTTTCCAGAAATAAATTGTTGCTTCAAAGAAGGGACCGCGAAGGTCGTTTGGTGCAGTTTTCTTGGCTTCCTGAAACTTGGTTAGCGCTGTCTGCAGATCAACATCGTAGACAGCATCAATTCCTTCAATTATAAGCTGGTGAATTTTTGCATAATCCTGGCTGAATACTAGTGTTTGAATTAAGATTAATGATATTAAAACTATAATTGATCGTTTAATCAATCTTACCTCTATGCTGTCTCGGCTATTAAGTTATTTTTTTTATTTCCTTTCGGGGTCTGAGTATCTGATTCTATTTTTCCATCCCGGAGCTTTACAACTCTGTGCGCATGTTCCGCTATAAAATCTTCATGAGTTACTAAAATTATTGTATTGCCCTGTGAATGAAGATTATCAAAAAGCTCCATAATTTCTTCACCGGTTTTTGAATCCAGATTTCCTGTTGGCTCATCGGCAAGAATTATTGATGGCTTGTTGACCAGCGCTCTTGCTATTGCAACCCTTTGCCTTTGACCGCCTGAAAGCTCATTAGGCTTATGGAACATTCTGTCGCCTAAGCCTACTTTAACAAGCGCTTCTTCTGCCATATCCATTCTATGAGATTTTGAAAAGCCTGCATAAATTAAGGGCAGCTCAACATTATGAAGCGCATTTGAACGGGGGAGAAGGTTGAATGTTTGAAATACAAAACCTATTTCTTTGTTTCGCACGTTTGCCAGCTCGTTATCATCCATTTCGCTTACGCTCTGGCCATTAAGCTCGTAATGACCTGAGGTGGGGGTATCAAGACAGCCGATAATATTCATTAGCGTAGATTTACCCGAACCGGAAGGACCCATGATAGCAACATATTCATTTTTATTAATAACCATTGAAATGCCCTTCAGTGCATACAGCTCTTCTACTCCCATAACATACAGTTTTACAATATCCCCGGTCTTTATTATTTCCTGCACGATTATTCTTCTTTATCTTTTTTCTTTTTTATTTCGTTATCAACTTTAACTATTGTGCCTTCATCAAGCTCTTTACTTATAGATTTATACGGCCCCTTAACTATTTCCATATCCGGCTGCAGGCCTTCGGTTATTTCAATATATTTATCATCACTTATACCTGTTTTTACCTCCACCATTTTTACTTTTTGAGGCTTATCACCTTCGATAACAAATACAACTTCGCGGGGCTTTTCTTTTTTCTTAACATTTTCTTCGGATATCCTTTTTATATCCTGATCTTCTTCCTGTTTCTCCTTTTTTTCATCTTCGCGTGCAGTTATACTTTGGATTGGAACAGCAATCACATCATTTTTTGAGTTAACTTTAATATCGGCATTGCATGACATACCAGGCTTTAAATAAACATCCTGATCAAGTATCCTGATTTTAACAACAAAATTTATTATTTGCTCCTGTGTTCCCACTCCTTTTGACTTGGCAGAGTTAGATATCTCATAGACAACTCCTTTTATTATCCTATCCGGAAACGCATCGACTTCAACATTTGCCGTGTCACCAAGCTTCACATTTGTAATATCTGTCTCACTTATTTCTATTTCGGCATCCATTACCGATAGGTCTGATACAGTCATTATAACTGTTCCGGCCATTTGCTGCGTTCCAACAACTTTTTCACCAAGCTCGTTATTTAATTTCGTTACGATACCATTCATGGGTGATCGGATAGTGGCTTTAGAAAGATCCTGTGAGCTTTGCCTGAGAAGTGCTACGTTCTGCCTTACATTTGCATTAGAGCTTTTTACCTGCGAAAGAGCTACCTGGTAAGCTATCCTTGCATTATCAAGGTCTGATTGAGAAACCAATCCTGCCCTGAACAGCTGCTCGGTCCGTTGAAGCTCGAGTTCAGCTTTCTTAAGGTTGTTTTCCGCTACTTCGACCTGTGATTGTGAATAATTCACTCCGGCTCTTTGCTGCGAAATTCTATCGCTGTATTGATCAGCTTTAATTTTAACGAGTAGGTCATTTTTCTTAACCGTGTCTCCTTCGCGGTATGGAAGCTGTACAATTTCACCGCTGATCTCGGCGCTTATATCTACTTTTGTTTCTGGCTGTATAACTCCCGTACCGGATACAACCTGTACAATATTTCTTTTAGCAACCTTTTCGGTTTGCACAACAACCGCTTTATCTTTTTTTCCTGATGCAATAATAGCTATTATGAGAAGCAGTACTACTCCGCCAATTATAGAAAAAAGGAGTATTTTTTTCTTTTTCTTCTTTTTTATTACAGGTTTATTATCTGACATAATTATGTTGTGGAATTTATTTTTTCTTTAATATTTTAACAAGCCCTGGTAATACTCCAGTGTTTTCTGAGCTAATATAAAATTATATATAAGGTTTGATTTCTGAATTTGTATATTGTTAAGGTTTATGTTAGCCGTGTTGACTTCCAGAAGCGTACCAAGACCGATTCTGTAAGATTCTTCAGCCAGCAATTTATCCTGCTCGGCGCTTTTTAAATTTCTATCGGTTATTTCAATCTGTTTTAACAATGACTTTAAATCCAATAC
>DASXTZ010000249.1:0-3789 GCA_036505135.1 Ignavibacteria bacterium | reverse complement strand
AATTAAGAAGGTCGTCCGGAAGGAACCAGCCTTTTTGATGATCGTATTTATTAGTATCCGTATATTTTACTAATAATACTTTGTTTTGAAACAGGAGTGCTACATCAGCAACAAGCTTGAGGTTTTCGTTTTTTGTTGTTTTCAAGCTGTAAAATTATTCATTCGTATTGTAATAATCAATTGGTTTTAGTAGAAATACCTACGCAGGAGTAGCAGCAAAATACTTCTTTTTAAAGTATAAGGCAACATTTACAAGCATAATCAAAACAGGTACTTCTACAAGCGGCCCTATTACAGCAGCGAATGCTTCGCCGGAGTTTATTCCAAACACAGCTACAGCAACCGCTATAGCTAACTCGAAATTGTTGCTTGCAGCAGTGAACGATAATGTGGCCGTTTTGGGATAATCTGCACCAAAGTTTTTTCCTAGGTAGAATGATACAAAAAACATCAAAACGAAATATATGGTGAGTGGGATAGCAATTCTTACTACATCCAATGGAATTTTAACAATATATTCACCCTTCAAAGAAAACATAATAAATATTGTAAACAAAAGAGATATGAGGGTAATTGGCGAAATTTTCGGGATAAACTTTGTTTCATACCACTGTTTATCTTTCACATTTAAAAGAATAAATCGTGTTAACAAACCCCCAAAAAAAGGAATTCCCAAATATATAAAAACACTTTCGGCTATTTGAGTAATTGTAACTTCAACTTGAAATGATGTAAGTCCAAACCACCCCGGTAAAATCGTTATAAATACGTAAGCGTAAATAGAGAAGAACAACATCTGAAAGATTGAGTTAAAAGCAACCAATCCTGCAGCATATTCCCTGTCACCTCCGGCAAGGTCATTCCAAACAATAACCATCGCAATACATCTTGCAAGGCCTATTAATATCACTCCTGCCATATACTCCGGATATCCCCGCAAGAAAACAACTGCAAGAAGAAACATTAATGCGGGGCCAATTATCCAATTCTGAACAAGGGAAAGAATGAGAATTTTAGTATTACGAAAAACTTTACCAAGGTCTTCGTATTTAACTTTTGCCAGGGGCGGATACATCATTAGAATTAAGCCAATCGCTATTGGAATATTAGTTGTGCCTGATTGAAATGTGCTCCAGAAATTTGCAACGAAAGGGGAAAAATAACCGCTTAATACTGCAATGAACATTGTTAAGAATATCCAAAGCGTTAAAAATCTGTCTAAAAATTTTAATTTTGGCTTTGACATCAGTTAAATGTTAATTAATTTATCAGTTAAATAGGTTATCCCCGACCAAGAACATCGATAGAAAATGATAATCTTTTAAATCGGGGACGAATATAAACCTTGAATTCTTTTCCCCCCTTTGAAAGAGGGATTTTATATCCTCGATGAATTCACTACTCACCTACTAACCCATTTAACTACTTTGACGTTTCGCCAAACTCATCAGGATTTGTATACCTGAACACAATTGCTGCAAGCGCCGCGCCTAATTCCGGGCCTACTATGTAGAGAAGAATATTATATGCTGAGCCGCCATTAATAAAAAAACTAACAATATTGGGGCCAACACCAACTGCGGGATTAAATGCGCCGCCGCTTATTGGCCCAACAGCAAATGCGCCTGCCAGCACGGTAAAACCTATTGCCAGGCCAAAATACGAATTCCCCGCTGTCTTTTTTGTAGTTGCTGTGTTTAAGACGACAGAAACCAGTGCAAATGTAAATATGGCTTCAGCAACTAATGCTTTTGAAAATGATACTTCATAAGCGGGGCCAGGGGCGAAGGATTTGCCTGATAATCCATAAAATACTAATACAGCTGCGATAGCTCCAAGAAGCTGAAAAACATTATACATTCCAAAATCTTTGCCGGTCATTTTGCCTCTCAAAAAAACACCAAGGCTAACAGACGGATTATAATGACCGCCGGAAACATGTCCTCCCATATATACCATCACCATTAAAATTGTTCCGATAGCTATTGGGTTACCGGTAAAAGCTATAACGAGCACCAGGAAAAACGTCCCTATGAACTCCATTAGATATTTATTCATAACTATATTATTTATTTAGTGGTTAGAAAACAAAATTAAGGATTATTGTTGAGAAATGCCAATACTTGTCGTAATGGTTAATTTAATACTCGCGTGTATAAAAAAGCAGGATGCTCACCTTCTTTAATTTCTAATATTAATCACGCTTTCGGCTGCCTGCTGCAAGCAGGCGTGAATGACAATTGCTATTTAAACGCCGGGATTCCGGTTATATCTTCGCCTACAATCAATGTATGCATTTCATGTGTACCTTCGTAGGTTTTAACTGATTCAAGATTATTTGCATGACGCATTACGGGATATTCATCCAATATTCCGTTAGCACCAAGTATTTCACGTGCCATGCGGCACACGGTTAGAGCAATTTCGCAATTATTACGTTTGGCCATTGAAACATGTGTATGCTTTGCAGTGCCGTTATCTTTCATTCTGCCGAGCTGGTAAACCATAAGCTGCCCTTTTGTTATTTCATTCAGCATCCATACAAGCTTTTCCTGTGTTATTTGAAATGCCGCTATTGGCTTATCGAACTGAATTCTTGAAAGTGAATATTCAAGTGCAGTTACATAACATTCCATTGCTGCCCCCAAAACGCCCCATGCTATCCCATATCTTGCCTGATTGAGGCACATTAACGGACATTTTAACCCGCTGCCTTTTGGAAAGCGGTTTTCTTCAGGAACAAATACATCGCTTAATGTAATTTCACCTGTAATGGATGCTCTTAAAGATAGCTTTCCTTTCATCTCAGGGGTTTTAAAACCTTTCATTCCCCTTTCGACCAGAAACCCATTCACTTCACCATCAAGCTTTGCCCAGACCACAGCAACATCTGATATTGGCGAATTTGTAATCCACATTTTAGCGCCGTTCAAAATATATCCTCCGTCAACTTTTTTTGCATTGGTTATCATTCCCCCCGGATTTGAGCCGAAATCAGGTTCTGTTAATCCAAAACAACCTATCTTTTCGCCTTTGGTAAGCGCTGGCAGCCATTTTTTCTTTTGCTCCTCACTTCCAAAAGTAAAAATCGGATACATAACAAGCGCCGATTGAACCGAAGCGAAGCTTCTAAGTCCTGAATCTCCCCTTTCAAGCTCAATCATCATCAATCCGTATGCAACATTGTTTATTCCAAGTCCGCCGTATTCAGCGGGTAATGTCGGCCCGAAGAAACCAAGCTCTGCCATCTTAGGTATCAGTTCCTTTGGGAAGGTCATTGCCTGGTTGTGGGGTTCTATTATTGGTAAGACTTCACTGTTCACAAAATCACGTGTAGTTTCGCGAATCATTTTTTCTTCTTCACTAAGCAATGAATCTATATTATAATAATCTACACCTTTGTAATTAGTAGACATGGTGTGCGGCTTCTTCCTTTCTATTTTTTTAAAATGGTAACTAAAGATAAACCACTGAGTCCCTGCTTTTTAGGGACGAAGGATCTCTTGAAATTTTTGAAAATACTCAATGAGATTCTTCGCTTCGCTCTGAATAAATCTTAGTCCCGTTTTTTAAGGATGAGAGAATCTTATCTATTTCTTCTTTATGCCCTCTTATCTTCAGCTTAATATTTTTAGTAAGATACTTTGTCTGAAGAATATCAACCTGTTCATGAAGTTTATTAATAATTTTATAAGCGTTTGTATCTCCAACTGGGATACTGATCTCTGCTTCAACAAATTCCCGGCTGATTATAGAGAACAACTTCTCGAAAAGGCTGTTTAAATAGAT
>DASXTZ010000248.1:0-4720 GCA_036505135.1 Ignavibacteria bacterium | reverse complement strand
CGGACCAAACGGTTCGCCTTTTTTAATTTGCAAAAATTATGTTATACTTTTTCTATAGCATAGAATATCTTCAAAAAAGGAATTAGTTTTAAATATATGAAACACTATACAGTGATATTTGTATTTTTTATAGCTTTATTTTATATAGGATGCAGTGACACTGTAATTGTGAATCCTAATCCCCAGCCTGTTTATACAGAAATATTATCAGTTAATATGTCAAATATAAACGTAAAGTTATTCATTACCGGGTACGATTCCTTAACGACGGGCTATAACGAAATATTTTTCAAAGTACTTAAAGATTCGATCGGGCAAAACAGAGGACATGTAAGATTTTATCCAAAAATGTGGATGACGCCCAGACTTTGGCACAGCACTCCTGTTTGCTCAACCTTTACCTATGATAACTCTATCGGTTATTACCGGGGGTATGCCGTTTTTAATATGCCAACATCACCACCCATATTGGTATGGTCCAGTTTCATTACATATCAGGATGAATTTGGGATCAATTACGTATCCGATTCCACACCAACCTATACAAGTTATCATCCGGAAAAACAATATAGGGTATTCAGCGATTCAACCGAACAAATAAAGTATCATGTAACATTGGTAAGGCCATTTTCAGCGCTAAAAGGGTTAAATGATTTTTGGGTAATACTTCACAGTTCTGATGATATTGAACAATTCTTCCAGCAGCTCATCGAACCTCAAATGTTTATATCTGTTTATGAATTAGACTCATTAAATCAATCAACAGGGAATGTATCGCCGGTAATTGGAAGCGATGGCATTTATAAGGGGAAAATTAATTTGCCTTATTCGGGCAGCTGGCGGGTATGTGATTCAATTTTCTATCATGGTCATTTTATAACAAATAACCCCCCGCCAATGCCGCAGTTCAATTTTGAAGTGCAATAAAGATTAGCTATAAAGATTTTTTAAGGTCGTCTATTATCTTTTGAGCTTCATGTAAACCGCAGGCTTTTGCCCTTCTCACAAGCTTAACGGCTTCAAAATCCTTGTTTTGAAGAATAAATTTTTTAGCTTCCTCTAAATAACCTTCAACAGGCTCAATATAATCAATTTTCAAATGCTTAAACAAGAAATCGATTTTCTTTTCAAGCTTTGAAATCCTGTATGAAAGTTCGCCGATTAATGCTGAGGCTTCGGAATCCATAGTAAAATTTTTAAAATTTAATGCGCATACGGTCTACGACTCTTCGAGTCGAAGCCTCGTAGAGGGAGCGAAGCTCCCGCCTTTTGCGGGGTAATTTGCAGGACTGCGTTAAATAGCTTTTACTACTTAAACTATTTAACCACTCAACTGTGCACTAATTAGTAGCGCATACGGGGATCGAACCCGTACTTTCCGCCTTGAGAGGGCGGCGTGTTAACCAATTACACCAATGCGCCATAACAACTAGTAATTAACAATTTATAATTAATAATAAAGAACAATAAAAGTTGCCTTTAGGCCGAGCGTGCTGGAAGGATTTAGCCGTAATTCCCGCTTTAGCGGGATTAACCAATGGAATTTATCCTGTCTCTTTTGGACCAATGCCGCCATAGCAACAAAAGAACGAATGCAAATATAATTATTAGCCGATTAATTTGTTAGGAATTTAATGAGTTATAGCTGATTTTCCAATTTAATGCTTTCATCATAAAGTTTATCAATGAAGTAATAAATTTATCCTTTACTTTTTCATTATATACACAAACATGTTTTCCGCTAATTTTCCGCTTCGCTCAACACGTATTGTATCAACCGGAATTATTGATGAAAACAGTATACGGTATTTTTCTTTGGGGTCCTGGTAATCGCGGCTTGGGCTGATATAATATGCTTCAGTAACATTTTCATATCCTCCTCTTTCCCTGTTTACCCAATCATACTTCCTTATCTCACCCATGCTTCCCACTGTAAACACCATTTTGTCTATCGGACGCGCTATGTAATAATCAACATGGCTGGAGTTATACCATTTATTTGAAAAAATAGGAGCGTTGTGGTTTAGTTTTCTTTCTTCAACAAGCTGTTTGTTAAGTGCAGCAAACTTTTCGGCTGCCTGTTTCCAGCCATACATATCAAGTGTCACGTCATTTCTGCCAAGCTCGATTGGTTTTAAGTTTTCATCTTTATTAAAGTTAATAATACCATAATTAATCTGTAGTACTCCAAAAATAATTATTAAAACAGCAAAGCTCGCTGCAATCATTATAGGTACAGGCATGACCTTCGCAGTTCCCATATACTTTTCACTTAAATAAATTCCTGCTATTAAGATTAAAGCTATATATCCGGGGGCCGACCAATGCGGCAAGGTCCTGCCTGTGAAAGAAATAAATAATAACAATAAAGGCAGAGGAATTCCCATAAGCAAAAGCATACGCTTAAGGTTTTTGTCCGCCAAAGCTTTATTAATCCCTATAATGCTTATTACAATAATAAAAAAATTAACAGGGTTGTTATAAAAAATCTGTCCCGCAATCTCAGGTAAAAAGAGGTCAAATCGTAAGCCTGATTTCAGCATATTCACATTCTGCTGCCAAAATAATAACGTGTTTGACTCGTTTTGGACATTCCAAATTATAACTGGCAGTATGCACAATAAAGAAATTAAAGGTGCAATATAAATTTCTTTTCTTTTGAGCCATTTCCTGTCATAAAGTAAAACATACAAAATAACCCCAGCCCACAAGTGAACTGCAAGGTATTTGGAAAGTATTGCCATTCCGATGGAAAATCCGGCAAATAATATGCTTGTATTTATGTTTGAATTATCAGACCCAAAGAATCCATCTATCAGCAAATATATACTTATCAATCCAAAGAACAGCATGGGTGTATCGGGGTGAATGAAAACCCCTGCAACAATAAAACAATAAAAAGAGGCAGTAAAAAGAAATGCAGCATAGAGCCCGGTTAAGCCATCCTTAATTTTTTTCCCTATAGCAAATATCATGTAAGTATTAAATGCACCTAAAATTAAAGATGAAAGCCGAAGGAAAAATTCGCTGTCAAACTTAAGGTTAATTGTGGTAAGCTGAATAAAAAATCCTACCATTGGCGGGTGTTCATAATGGCTAATTGCAGGGAACTTTGCGTATAGCCAGTAATTAACTTCATCATTTGTAAGCTCAAGCATAATAGCCAGCACTACCCTTATAATAGTTGAAATGATTATTAATTTTATAAGTACTTTCTTAATATTTTGCGGTTCAGCCACCGTTTATATAAATATTAAATTAAGTGAAATTTAACAATAAGAATAATTGATTTAGTAATTAATAAAAATGAGATTAGATGTCGCCATCTCTGATAACGATTTGTATATGCTGTAAATTTTCTGTATCTAAATCGGTTTAATTAAACTAAATTGGAATATGAAAATGAGAAATTTACTTTTTGCTGTTTTTCTGTTTTCTTTTACTCTTTCATATTCTCAAACGAAAAGCTGGTTTACCGATATCACAACACATGCCGGTCTTGATAGCATCATGAACTACTTTATGTATGTTTCCGATATAAATAATGATAACTATCCTGATCTGCTATCAGAGGCAGGAGTTCAAACCGAGAACCAGCTCAGGTTATTTATTAATACTGCCAACCCGCTATCGAATAATATTTTTGACAGAATTTTTGTTGAAAAAACCGAGTCATCCGGTATTAATCCACCCGGAACAATAGCTGACTTTGCGGTAATAGGCGATGTAAATAATGACGGCTTTCCGGATGTTATAACAACTACATACTATTATGACCGCAAACCCGATTGCTCACTTAATCCGGATAATGGCGCAAGATGTGAAGTATTGCTAAATGATGGTAACGGCCATTTTCACATAAGGAGCAGTAATGGACTACATGAATTAGGTCCCATACCGGGCAGCTCGCTTTCGCTGATTGATTATGACAGGGATGGCAATATCGATGTTTTTATTGGAACACATTATTCAAGCTGGTGTGATAGCCTTGGATATGAATTCCCTAATTATTTGATGAAGGGAAACGGCGACGGCTCATTTACCGATGTAAGCGAAAAGGCAGGAATCAGAAAATCAATTCGCGCGCTGTTTGGAAGCAATGTTGGTGACTGGAACAATGACGGTTGGCAGGATATGCTTACATGTCCCTACGAGGCTGACGGGTATGGTGATTTATTTATGAATAACGGTAATGGCACCTTTACAGATGTATCTAAAGAGGCTGGTTATAATCCTCATTTTATAAGAGGTGACAGGGGACAGGGGATGGTGCCGTGGGCTGCCGAGCCTTATGACTTTGATAATGACGGCGACATGGATATTTTATTCCTGCTAATTCATGGGGGTGCTGACCTCTGGGAAGGCCGTTCTACTATATTTATTAACCAGGGCAGAAGAAACAAATTTCTGCTCGTGCCTGACCTGCACAGGATTATCCGTAAAGACCCGCAATCTTCACATCATGGTGATAATCAGGGCAGGTATTTTGATATAGATAATGATTGTCTGCCTGACCTTGCAATGACTGAATGCGTTTATAAGCCATTAACAGACCGGCTTTACATTTTCAGACAGGATTCATCGCATACATTTATTGATATAACTTCTGAATTAGGATTTATCACAGATACAAGCGCGGAATCTATCAATCCGATCATCCGCATTCCGCACGCAATTGAACCGGCTGATTTTGACCTTGACGGTGATGATGACCTATTCG
>DASXTZ010000247.1:0-5868 GCA_036505135.1 Ignavibacteria bacterium | reverse complement strand
CAAGGTTTCTTATTGAATTTTCAATGTCCCACAATTTACTATTAATTTTATTTAATTCCATCTTTAGCTTTTTTAATCGGGAATTCATGTTCAATATTTTATTCTGAACAGGGGAGAGTTCTTTTAGTTCCTTAATCAAAGATACAATTTTGTCCGGATCTTTTACTCTGCTGGTTTTTATTTCTAAAATAGTTATCCTGTCAATTATTTCACCTGCCGAAACCGGTATTTTATATTTCATTAATTAAGTGCCTTTGTAATCTTATTTAGAATAGTGTTAAAATGTTTTTTGTTGTTTACGAAATCAAGGTTATTAGTATCAATAGTTATAACTTTTCCAAGCTTATAGGTGTTTATCCACCGGCCGTAGCTTCGGTTCAATCTTTCAAGATAATGCTTTTCAATTGATTTTTCAAAGTCCCGCCCGCGAGAAGAAATTTGTTTCATTAAAGTGTTTACATTTGTCCTTAGGTAAACAATTAAGTCAGGGGCCTTAAGGTAAGCCGCCATTTCGTAAAAGAGGTTCCTGTAATTTTTGTAGTCCCTGACTTCCATTCTTCCCATCAAATAAAGATTGCGTGCAAAGATTTCTACATCTTCATAAATAGAACGGTCTTGTATAACGGATTTTTTTGAATCGATGATCTTCTTATGCGTGCTGAATCTGTGCGATAGAAAATAAACCTGCAGCTGGAAGCTCCAACGCTTCATGTCCTTGTAAAAATCTCCTAAGTATGGATTATTTTGGACTGATTCGTAATATGGAAGCCACCCGAATTCTTTAGCAATAAGATGAGTTAATGATGATTTTCCCGAACCAATATTTCCCGCAACTGAAACGAAATACTTTTTATTTTTTTTCAATGTTAACTAATTGGTAACCGCCTGTGCGTTTCTTTTTTTGAAAATATTAAACTTGTTCTTATCAAAAATCCTATTTAATCCTGTTGCTTATTTAGCGTCCTGAAGATAAGTTGTTTACATAGATATAAAAAAACCGTTAATGGAAATTTAACGGTTTGTTAATAAACTATGCTTGCAATTTCCTGTCACATTAAGATTCCTGTGTTTCAGTTGCCTTTGGTTTAACCACATCCTCGGGAGCTACTTCCTCGTGCACTGCCGGAGCAATAATATCTTCAGATATTCTTTCTTTGATTTTTGTGGCAGATTTTCCCTTCAGGTTTCTCAAATAATAAAGCTTGGCTCTCCTTACCTTACCTTCTTTTATCTTTTCTATTTTTGCTATGCTGGGCGAGTTCAGGGGAAATATTCTCTCTACTCCAATTCCGTTTGAAATTTTTCTTACCCTGAATGACCTGCTTAAACCTGACCCCTTAATACCCATAACAATACCCTGGTATTGCTGAACCCGTTCTTTATCGCCTTCTATAACTTTAACATGTACACTAACAGTATCACCGGGATGAAACTTTGGTATATCCTTTCTCATCTGGCTGGCGTTAACTAATTTAATCTTATCCATTTTCTTTACTTTATACTATTTATTTATTAATTTTTTCTCTTTTTATTTTGCTATACTTTTTTTGGCCCTGCTGAAATTTCCATTTGGATATTTCTGAGTGGTTGCCGCTTAAAAGAACCTTTGGGACATTCATGTTTCTGAATTCAGCCGGCCTGGTATAAACAGGGGAGTCAAAGCCTGATTCAGTTTGGAACGAATCCGTTAAAGCAGATTCGCTGTCTCCCAGGGCACCTGGTAATAATCTTACTACTGAATCGATTAAAACTGCAGCAGCCAGTTCGCCTCCCGTAATCACATAATCGCCAATCGAAAGTTCCATTGTAACAAATGCATCTATAACTCTCTGGTCAATCCCTTTGTAGTGTCCCGCTATCATAATCATGTTTTCATTAAGGGAAAGCTTATTAGCAATTTTCTGGTTAAGTTTCTTCCCCTGCGGCGAGAGGTAGATTATTTCATCGTAATGCCTTTTCTCAAGCAGCTTCTCAATACATTTAAACAAAGGTTCGGGTTTAAGAACCATTCCTGCACCACCGCCGAATGGTTTATCATCAATCTGCCTATATCTGCCTTCGGCATAATTTCGTAAATCGTGAATAAAAATCCTGATGAGCTTTTTTTCCTTTGCCCTCTTAACTATGCTTTCATTGAGAGGACTTTTTAGCAGTTTTGGAACGGCAGAGATTACATCAATTCGCATTATTTTTTTATCCTAAAAGAACAGGAAAAAGTGTTACTTTCCTTCATCAATCTCAAGATGGCCGCTCTTATTGTGTTTAGCAGCAACGGCTGTTAAGAGTGTTCTCATTGATTTAGCTGTTTTGCCTTGTTTGCCAATAACCTTTCCCAAATCATTTTTGCTTACGTGCAGCTTTAAAGTCACTTTGTTATCCTCGACCATTTCTTCTACACTTACGCCTTCAGGATCATCTACAAGATTTTTGGCAATGTATTCTATAAAGTCCTTCATGGGCAGTTCCTCCCCGGTAATTTAATTTGGAAGAAAATTATGTTATGAAACAACTAAATTCCGTTTTCGGGGAGCAAAAAGCCCTAAGCAGGCTGTTCTGCAGCTTGTGGCTGCGCTGCTTGTCCGCTGGGGGCAGATTCGCTGCTTGCTTTTTTCTTCTTCTCTTTTCTTCTAAGCTTCTTTTCCTGTACCTTCCTTAGCTTAGGTTCCTGTAAGGATGCCCATTTAGAAAGTTCTGCGGCTATAGTCCGCTCATCTGCTCCTTTCTTCATCAAATGATATTTCAGCATCAATCCTTTTCCTGAAAGAAGATTGCGAACTGTAAGTGTTGGCTGTGCGCCGTTCTTAAGCCAGTATAATGCACGGCCCTCGTTCAGATCAACCTTTGCAGGATGAAAGTTAGGATCGTATTGCCCGACCGATTCGATGAACCTGCCATCTCTTCTTGACCTTGAGTCAGCGGCTACGATTTTGTAGATAGGCATCTTTTTTCTGCCTGCTCTTCTTAGTCTCAGTTTTACCAATCTGTTTGCTCCGTAGTTTATGTACCCCGAGCGCAGTGAAGGGTCTCTTAAACCTTCAATACCGCTCAGAATTTCATTTATAATTTAATTTACTATTTCATTTGAAAATTTGGAGGTAAACCCATGCCCCTGAACATATTCGAAAGCTTGCCTTTCTTAAATGATTTTATCATCTTTTGCATATCGTAGAATTGCTTAATAACCCTGTTTACTTCCTGTATCGATGTGCCGCTTCCGCGTGCAATTCTTTTCCTCCGCGAGCCGTTTAGCAAATCGGGATTCTCACGCTCTTTTATTGTCATCGAGTTGATTACCGCTTCAACCTGTTTCAGCGGTTTTTCATCTACCTCTTTGCCCTTTAAGGCTCTATCTGCGCCGGGAATCATTCCGACTAGCTGCGATAGAGGACCCATCTTTTTTATCTGCTGAAGCTGTTCTAGAAAATCAGCAAAATCAAACTTATCTTTCTTTAAATTTTCCTCAAGACGCTTGATTTTCTTTTCGTCAAGCTCCTGGGGAAGCATATCAGCTGCTTTTTCAACAAGTGATGCTATATCACCTTTGCCAAGTATCCTTGAGGCCATCCTGTCCGGATAAAACGGTTCTATTGCTTCAAGTTTTTCTCCGATGCTTACAAACTTTATCGGCTTTGTTACAACTGCGCGGATAGAAAGTGCGGCGCCGCCCCTTGCATCACCATCAAGCTTGGTTAAGACAACACCATCATAATCAAGCCTGTTGTGAAACTCTTTTGCTGTGTTTACAGCATCCTGTCCTGTCATTGAATCTACTACGAACAGAATTTCTGATGGATTCAGCTTTGCCTTTAGTGTCTCAACCTCGCGCATCATCTCTCCATCTATTGCAAGGCGTCCGGCTGTATCGACAATCAAAGTATCTTTATAATTTTGCTTGCAAAATTCAACTGCACCCAATGCAATCTTTACCGGGTCTTTTGAATCTTCTGAGTGAACCGGAATATCTATTTCCGTTCCAAGCAATTTAAGCTGCTCTATTGCTGCCGGGCGGTAGACATCACAGGCTGCCAGTGCCGGACTTTTGCCTCTTGACCTTAAATGCTTTGCAAGCTTCGCGGAAAAAGTAGTTTTACCTGAACCCTGCAAACCAACAAGCATTATTACACTAGGAATATCATTAGAAAACTTAACTTCGGATTTCTTATCGCCCATCAGCTTTACAAGCTGCTCGGTTATAGTATCAATAATTACTTTTCCCGGGTTTATGCTTGTAATAACCTTTTTCTCTAAAGCGCGCTCTCTTACATTTTCAATAAAATCCTTAGCGACTTTATAATTTACATCGGCATCAAGCAAAATGCGGCGGACCTCGCGCAGAAACTCGTCAATGGTCTGCTCGGAAACCTTGCCTTTTCCCTTTATGAACTTGAAAACCTTGTCAAATTTAGTACTTAGCTCTTCGAACATTGTTAAAAGAACCTCTCCTGCAGGGATGGATACCTGCTATATGATAATAGCATATAAACTTAATTAGCCTGCAAAAATAATGGATTTTTTGATAGTAATCAAGGATTTATGGGATACTTGGAGAATATTCAGAAATAAAGAATTAACTAGGGTATTACATTTTTGATGATAATACCTATTTTTTAAAAAACCTGGCAGGTCATGTTAGACCTGTCAGGTGAATCTAACATTAGCATCTTAGGACGAATAAAAGTTAGCATAAAATTAAATTATTGCCTCTTGTTATCCTTGTTACCATCTTTATTCTTACCATTATCACTATCCTTCTTTACAGGAGGGGAGTCCTTTTTATTGCCATTATGGCTGTTGCCCTTATTTCTGTTAGAGCCATCATCCTTATTTTTATTTTCCGGGGGATTATAATTTTCCTTCTTTTCCTTCCTGTATTCTTTCTTTTCGCTGTCGTTAGATTTCCTTTCGATATTTATATCTTTATCATTATTATCCTGTTTATCGTTATCATTTGACTTCTTTTCATTATTTATTCTCTCGTTGTTATTTTTCTGTTTATTACCATCCTTATTAATGTTCTTGTTATTATTCTCTTTGCCTTCCTCTTGCTTAATAACATTTTTTTCAGGGGTTACCTGTTCAATATATTTTTTTGTATTGTTATATTTAGTTACGTCTTCTGTTGTGATTTTTTCTCCGGTATATTTTTCTATATTTGTAACATCAGGTCCTTTATTTATCACTTTGTCTTTGGTAATAGCTACATCAGATATAAATTTTGTCTTATTAATTATCTCTTTGTTTCCTGCCGGATCAATTATAACTGTAGGAGTTATTACTCCCGTGAAATGATGAGTATGGCAGAAATTCCAGTGCCGCACGTGGAATCTCATATTATAACATCGCCATCCAAAATGCCTGTGATGCCTCACTCTAGGCGAAATAGGGTACCAGCCGCAATAATCATCATAAAACATCCATACTACCCAAGCGGGAGCCCAAACAAAACCGGGCGACCATACCCATCCCCAAACAGGTGACCACCACCATCTGCCGTAATGGTAACAGCGCCAGCCCCAGTTATAATAAGAAACCCACATCCATCCGCAATTTGTATATTGCCAGTATCCATTAGTGTAAGGTGACCACCCTTCAGGAACATTATGAGGACGCCAAACATAATCGGTATTAATGTTGTCGTCGATTTCAGCTGTAGCATCTGTAACCCCGTCGGGGTCAATTTCAGCTTTATCGACCTTGATCCACTCGCCGTCAGTTGATAATTCATCCTGGATTTTTTCAATTGTAAAGACACTGTCGTTTTCATATGTAACTGAATCTGATATCTCTGAAAATAATTTGAAATTGAGTAAAAGGGCAAATATAACAATGAAGAACAAGTTGAGTTTTAAGTTTTTCATTTTACACGCT
>DASXTZ010000246.1:0-3192 GCA_036505135.1 Ignavibacteria bacterium | reverse complement strand
CCCCAGCTTACCATGGGCCTCGCTTTGTTAATTGTAATACTAAAAATACAGGCATACAGGAAAAATGATGAGATGTTCAACCGCTCCGCCCGCTTCTGGGTGAAGATATTTGCTTTAAACTTTGCAATTGGGGTTGTTACGGGCATTCCAATGGAATTCCAGTTCGGCACTAACTGGGCAAGATTTTCTGCATTCGCCGGAGGGATCATAGGGCAAACTCTTGCAATGGAAGGTGTTTTCGCCTTCTTTCTTGAATCGACCTTCCTTGGGCTTTTTCTGTTTGGTGAAAAAAAGCTTGGCCCAAAATTGCACCTTGTATCTGCAATACTGGTTTTTCTCGGCTCATGGATATCAGGTTTCTTTATCATAGCAACCAATGCCTGGATGCAAAATCCCGTTGGTATAACAAAGCTTCCCGATGGCACAATTGAGTTTGCAAGTATGAGTGACCTTCTAATGAACCCGTGGCTTTTCTGGCAATACCTTCATAATATGAGCGGTGCAGTTGTGACAGCATGTTTTGTAATGTGTTCCATAGGCGCTTATTACGTACTGGCAAATAAAAATTCAGAATATGGCAAGCAGTTTATTAAGCTGGGTGTTATTGCCGGATTGATATCGTCCGTATTCCAGCTTTTCCCGAGCGGCGACCAGCATGGCAGGAATATTGCCCTCACACAGCCAATAACACTTGCGGCGATGGAAGGTCATTTCGAAACACAGGAAGGGGCGGGACTAACAATAATCGGCCAGCCCGATGTTGAAAAAATGAAGCTTGATAATCCGATAGTGGTGCCTAAACTATTAAGTTTCTTAACTTACTACAGATGGAATGCCGAGATAAAAGGGCTTAAAGAATATCCACGGGAATTTTGGCCCGATAATATACCGCTGCTGTACTATTGTTATCATATAATGATAGGACTGGGAACAATTTTTATTGCATTAATGCTAATTGGAGCATTCCTTTTATGGAGAAAGAATATCTTCTCTGCACGATGGTTCCTGTGGCTGCTAATGCTTGGTTTTCCATTTCCATACATAGCAAATACCGCGGGATGGCTTACGGCAGAGCTTGGAAGGCAGCCATGGCTGATATATGGAGTGCTCCGCACATTCGAAGGAACTTCAAGCAATGTCAGTTCCGGAAATGCTCTCTTTACGCTGATCGGCTTTGCAGGATTATATTTACTGCTTGGATTATTGTTTATAATACTGGTATTGAAGGAAATTAATCACGGCCCGGATATCCCTGAGCGAAGCGAAGGGACACATTGAGTTCGCTGAGCACGACCAAGTGGCGCAGGGACTTACGTCCCTGCTCGGGAATGAACAATAGATACTCGGTGGTATAATGAAAAAATAATAGATTCCCGCCTCCGCCTGCCTGCTGCAGGCAGGCGGGAATAAAATGTGATTATGGAAACATTCTGGTTCATAGCGCTGGTTTTTATGATGATAATGTATGTCATCCTTGATGGATTTGACCTTGGGATGGGTATATTCTTTTTAAAGATAGCAAAAACCGATGATGAAAGAAGAACCCTGCTGAATTCGATAGGCCCCGTTTGGGATGGCAATGAGGTTTGGCTGATAGCTGCAGGTGGAACTCTATTTTTTGCCTTCCCAAAATTTTATGCATCAAGCTTCAGCGGATTTTATCTTCCATTCATGATCTTGCTATGGCTTTTGATAGGAAGGGCTTTAGGAATCGAGCTGAGAAAGCATATCAATAACAACCTGTGGAAATCATTCTGGGACGTCATTTTTAGTATATCAAGTATCCTCATTACAATAATATTCGGAGCGGCATTAGGAAATGTTATGCGTGGTGTACCTATTCAGCAGGATGGTTATTTCTTTGAGCCATTATGGACAACCTTAACCGTTGTACCTGAGGCCGGTATTCTTGACTGGTACACAATACTAATGGCAGGGGTAGCTGTTATTACGTTAACGGCGCATTCTGCAAATTTTACTGCGATGAAAACAGACGGTGCTTTGCAGCAAAGAGCACGGAATATCTCAAGAAGAACAAATGCCGCAATTATTGCAATTTCGCTAATTATGTTCATTTCAACAACAATAATACGGCCCGAATTATGGAATAACTATTTCATCCATCTCTGGGGGTTTATTTTCCCGCTGGCTGGTTTGGCAGGAATGATTGGAATGATTTATTTCAGGGGAAGAGAAAATGATAATAGAGCATTTATTTCGTCATCAATAGTTATTGCAGGAATGCTTGCCGGAACAGCTTTCGGCTTATATCCAAGCTTGCTGCAATCTACAATAAATCCGGACTACAGCTTAACTATTTATAATACAAATGCAGGAAATTACGGGCTTGCAATAGGAACTTATTGGTGGATTGGCGGTATGATACTTGCTGCAGTTTATTTCGCTTATCTTTTTTATATTTTTAAAGGAAAGGTAAAAATTTTAAATGATGACGAAGGATATTGAAGTTTAATATTAAACAAAAAAGCCTCACCCCTCCCCTCCGGAGGTGAAGCTCATAACGTGTTTCCTTTAGACTTTAAATTGCCGCTGATTCCTTATAAAAACTACTTTTCTTTCTTCCAAACAAAATTTACCAGACCATAAAGCTCGGCGTAGGTAGCAATAATTTCTTTTTCAAAACCATTTCTCCACAACATTTTACCGAACCTGCTGCTGTACATCCCTATAAGCTTTGTTGAACGCGATTTAAATTCAGTAATGATCTTGTTTACCATCTTATCAAAATTCCCGTCAAATTTTCCATCAACCAATATTATTCCATGAAACTTATTTGGCTTAACACAGCAGTCTTTAAAAATGAATCCGGCAAATCTGTTCTGCATATTATGCCAGATTATTCTTAATATTTTTGCCTCGATATTTTCAATCTCACCATTGTGATTATCAAAAATAAATTGACCAATGCCCTCAATCGCTGTTAAAGTAACATGAAGAATATTCTTGTCAGAGTAAATATTCTCATTATAAACAACCCATGAATTTTGCGGGATATCGGTAACGTAGTTGAGATTAGATAAATTAATATTCTGCATATTTAAAATAAATTTATTAACAAACATATTTGCAGATATTACCTAAAATGTTACCCGATTTGTTAATTTATAAACTTTTAAAAAACAGGTTTTTAGGAGTACTGTAAAGGGAAAAAACAGGCGTTATTTAAATTGA
>DASXTZ010000245.1:0-3114 GCA_036505135.1 Ignavibacteria bacterium | reverse complement strand
GAATGAATCAAAAAAAATATATAAATAAATGAAGCAATTAAAGCTTTTTCTGATTCTTGTTTTATTTACTTCATTTGCCTTCGGGCAAAGCTTCAATGAAGCCAATGTTACTGCCCTGCAGCAGTCGTTGGATGCCCTTGTACAGCCTGTTAACAGTGCCGGCATAAGAATTTCGTGTAAGGTGGTTCACGCCGATTATAATAAAACGCTTTATGAATTTCACCCTGAAGAAGAGATGATACCCGCTTCAATAACGAAACTTATTATATGTGCCTGTGCGTATTCAAAATTAGGAAAAAGCTACAATATCCCTACCATTGTTTATACTGACGATGGCGATATAAACGATGGAACAATAGATGGAAACTTGTATTTAAAGGGTTATGGTGACCCCGACCTTAATTCCAGCGATATGCAATACCTGGCTAAGAATATTTTTGATAGGGGTATAAAAGGAATAACTGGTAATATTGTGGCCGATGAAAGCTTTTTTGATACTGATTATAAAACTCTTTCAGGACATTATAATGGCGATACAGGTCCATCATACTGGCCGTATGTTAATGCCTTAGCACTTGATAAGAACGAAGGCAGTTACAATCCGGCAACAAGTGCTGCCACATTACTATCAAATGAGTTAATAGCTTTTGGTTTGAGCGTTCAGGGTTCTGTTATATCAGGTTCAACTCCTAAAGGAGCCAAAGAAGTAACCCAGGTCAGCCATCCAATTTATGACGTGCTGGCGCATATGTGTAAAGAAAGTGATAACCACTCCGCTATAACTATGTTCAAGATGCTTGGCGCTAAATTCATAGATAATCCCGGAACAATTGAACATGGTCAGGAAGTTATAAGCTCGTTTTTAAGCGAGATTGGAGCCGACAGGTATTCATACGAAATACTCGAAGGTTCTGGCCTTACCAGATTCAATAAGGTTAATGCTGAAATTTATATGAAGGTTTTAAAATACATGTATGATGACCGGTTTTTATTTGATTATTTTATAAATTCTTTATCAATTGCAGGCAAAGACGGAACACTGAAAAAAAGGATGATTGGAACTGAAGCCGAAGGAAATGTATTTGCTAAAACAGGAACTCTAAATGGCGTAAGCGCATTAAGCGGATATGTTATCGATAAAGATAATGAAATACTAATGTTCTACTGTGTAATGAATGGATTTGGGGGAAATGCTAATTCCATGCGTGATATACAGGACTTAGCGTGCATTTATCTTGCAGGATTTTCAAGAAAATAATAAGATACCCGACAGGTTTTGAAAGACGGTCAGGTTTAAGCATCGACTTATCACTTGAACAAATTTAAAATTAAATCAGACTTCAAACCCTCGGGCGACCAGCCCAAAGCAATAAAAGAATTAACAGAAGGGGTCTCACGGGGCGATAAATATCAAACCTTACTCGGAGTAACGGGTTCAGGAAAAACATATACTATTTCCCATGTTATACAGAATGCAAATAAGCCTACACTTATCATGTCCCATAACAAAACTCTTGCAGCACAGCTTTATGGTGAATTTAAAAGTTTTTTCCCCACTAACAGGGTTGAGTTTTTTATCAGCTATTATGATTATTACCAGCCCGAATCTTACATACCTACAACCGATACCTACATTGCAAAGGACCTATCTATTAATGAAGAAATAGACAGATTAAGGCTAAGGGCTACAACTGCACTTCTTGAGGGCAGAAAAGATGTAATTATTATAGCATCCGTTTCCTGCATATATGGTATCGGAGCCCCTGAGGAATATGCCGAGCAGGTAATTGTTCTGCATAGAGGAGAAAAAGTCGGGCGTAAAGACCTCCTTAATAAACTGATAGGAATTCATTATGTAAGAAACGATTTTGAATTTAAACGCGGAACGTTCAGAGTGCGGGGTGATGTAATAGACCTGATACCCGCTTATGAAGATGACCTCGCGTTAAGACTTGAGCTGTTTGATGATGAGCTTGAAAGTATTTATTATTTTGACAGAAAATCGGGAGAAATAACAGGAACGGATGAATCAGTTGCAATTTATCCCGCCAAATATTTTGTTACCTCCGAGGAAAGGCAAAAGAAAGCAATTCTTGATATTAGAAAAGAGCTGAACGAAAGAACGGCTGAACTTCAGGCAATGGGCAAATTGATTGAGGCTCAAAGGCTGGAGCAAAGAACAAATTTTGACCTCGAGATGATACAGGAAATCGGGTACTGCGCAGGCATTGAGAACTATTCAAGGCATATGGACCAGCGTGCGCCGGGCTCAAGGCCATCATGTTTGTTTGATTATTTCCCGAAAGATTTCCTTCTTATAGTTGATGAATCGCACGCAACCGTTCCCCAGGTCAATGCAATGTTTAACGGTGATAGAATGCGTAAAGGAACACTAATTGAATATGGGTTTCGCCTCCCTTCTGCACTTGATAACAGGCCGATGAAATTTCATGAATGGGAAGCAGCCCTTGATCAGGTAATTTTTGTCAGCGCAACTCCAGGCGAGTATGAGCTTGAAAAAAGCGGTGGTGTTTACGTTGAGCAGATAATTCGTCCTACAGGCCTGTTAGACCCTGCAATTGAAGTTAGGCCGACTAAAAACCAGGTAGATGATTTGATAAATGAAATCAGGATAAGATCAGAAAAAAAAGAGAGAGTGCTTGTTACTACTCTTACCAAACGAATGAGTGAAGATTTAACAGAATATTTACACAACATCGGTATAAAAGTCCGCTACATGCACTCCGAAATAGATGCTTTGGATAGAATGGAAATATTAAGGGATTTAAGGCTTGGGAACTTTGATGTATTGGTTGGGGTAAACCTGCTTAGAGAAGGCCTTGACCTGCCTGAAGTTTCCTTAGTTGCCATAATTGATGCGGATAAAGAGGGTTTTCTCAGATCGGAAAAATCTTTAATGCAAACCGCAGGAAGGACCGCGCGAAATGAAAATGGGCTTGTAATATTGTATGCCGATAAAGTAACTCAATCGATGGATAAGGTAATTAAAGAAACCACCCGAAGGAGAAAATTACAGGAAGAATATAACAAAGAACGCGGAATCAATCCCAGGACAATACTTAAGACACTTGAAGAAATAATGAGCTCAACCGT
>DASXTZ010000244.1:0-3365 GCA_036505135.1 Ignavibacteria bacterium | reverse complement strand
AAAGATAAGCAGTTTATGGCCACGGTTTATTCGAACATTGGCCTTGCTTACCAGGAAATGAATAACATTACCAGCGCCCTTGCCAGTTATTATGAAGCTCTGAATATTTATGATACCCTTGGAAAATTTGTTCCACAGCTGCTTTATAATAATATTGGTATTGTTTACCAGGATATTGGCGATTATCCTACTTCACTTGAATATTTTAAGAAAGCATTAATTCTTGAAGAGCAGGAAGGAAATCTTATTTACCAGTGTTCGACCCTTGGCAACATGGGTATCAGCTATATTCGAATGGGTGAATATATGAATGCTGTCACATATTTGGGGGAATCACTTTTAATGGCTAAAATGACAGGTAACAGACAGGCTGAATCTAATATTTACAGCCATCTTGGCGTAGTCTACAGAATAATGAAATCTTACCCCCTAGCTCTTGATTACAATATAAAAGCATTGAAATATAACAGGGAAATTGGCGATAAGAGTGCCATTGCCAGAACATTAACTCAAATGGGAAATATTTACTTCGAGCTGCATGACTTTGTTGCCAGCAAGAAATCATACAAAGAAGCTCTTTACACTGCGATGGAAACAAATGATGAGATCAGTGAGGTAAGAATTTATCTCGGTCTTGCAGAATTGTATAAAAAATTTTCCGATTATATCTCAACTGAAAATTATTTAAATAAAGCTGTATTAAATGCCACCAAAAGAAATGCATATAAAGAGCTGATAAAAATCTATGATATGCTAAGCGAATGTTATACATCCGGAAGTAAATACGAACCGGCACTAAAAAGCCTTGAAGCAAGCAAATTATTTGAAAAGAAACTGCTGGATATGGAAGAAGAACGTAAGATTAGAAATATTATGATTCACAAATCATTTCAGAGCGGATTATTGGAAAGTAACTTAAGCGAAAATGGAAATAGGCTGGCAAAATTAAAAAATGTTTTGTCTAACGGAGATTCAATGGCAGGATTAAGAAAAAACACATAAATTTAATTTCAATTTTAGGCTTGAGGGAAGGCCATTTTAAAAATAGTAAAAAGCATAACTTTCAAAAAAGTTTTAAACATCTGATAAATATTGATATAGCCTTTTCTCGGTAGTATATTTGAGTGGCTTGCTCTATACAGTGAATCGGCTAAGTGTTCGCTGATATTGCCATTTTTGTATATACTACCTTTGCCTCATTGTTTTCAGAATCGTTTCGCTGATATATTTGTATCACTAATTAAGTAGGGATACATAGCAGAAAAGTTCTTTAAGAAGTAACTTTTCAGGAAAGGAAAATCTTTCAATGGCTATGAATCCTTTTTTATTTTATAAGTGCCCGTATTTTCCCCCCAATAGCCTGAAAAATTACTTCGAGGACTTCGGATTTTAAATTCAAAAATCTAAAATATAAATATAGGGAGTAATAAAATGTTAACATTATTAATTATCGTAGCAATCTCAACATTCGTTTTCGCACCTTTTATTGCCGATGGAATAATCGAATTCAAAAGAAATTAAGCGGAAAGCCAGGTAATGGCAGGCAAATGCCGTGTCTTTAGTTTTGAGCTTCCAGTTTCGTTTCCAGATAAAAAGCGGTTTTAAAAAACCGCTTTTTCTATTCCTCCTTACCTTGAATAAACTATGATTTAAAGGTATTTTTAAACCTTGGTTCAAAATAAACTGAAGATTTTTTGCGATTTTGACGGAACCATTACAATTTACGATACGTGGATTGATATGGGAGAGTATTTCATTAAGGATAAATCAGCATGGTATAATGTAATTCATCAGTTTGAGGAGCAAAAAATAGGAGCAAGGGAATGTTTTATCAGAGAATGCGAGTTAATTGAAAACTTTGATCTGAATGATTTTTATAGGATTATTGATAATCAGAAGCTGGACCCGGGTTTTATGAAATTTAATGAATATTGTAAAACCAAAGGTATCCCGATAATTATATTAAGCGAAGGAATGGATTATTATATAGCAAGAATTTTGAATAATTATGGAATAGAACTTCCTTATTTCTCAAACCGCTTTGTTTTACATAATGACAAAAAAAGCTTCCATCTTGAATTTCCTTATTCAGATTCAGACTGTACTAAATGCGGAACAAGTAAACGCAATTTATTAATGAACATGACCGGTGAGGATGAGATATCTGTATTTATTGGCGATGGCTTTTCAGACGCATGTGTTTCAAATTATGCCGATATTGTTTTCGCGAAAAAATCTTTGGCTTCATACTGCTGGAAAAATAATATCACATATTTCGACTGGATAAGTTTTAAGGATATACAAAATAAACTTGAAAAGCTTCTTTCACATAAAAACTTAAAACACCGCCAGACGGCAAAAATAAAAAGAAGAGATGTTTACCTTAGAGGATAAAAATAAACCTGCAAGAACAATAGAAAGTTATTAATGACATTAGGACAATTCTTTTTTAAATACAGGTCATATACTCCCGTTCCGTTTTTGATTCCCCTGTTTCTTTTTGCAAGGCCAACAATTTTAACAATGGCAATTGGATTTGTGTTTGTTTTAATTGGCCAGATTGTACGCTTCTGGGGGGTATCGTATGCAGGCAGCGAAACAAGGACAAGAAATGTGGGTGCCTCTGCTCTTGTTACACAGGGACCCTTTGCCTATTCTCGAAATCCCTTATACCTGGCAAACATTCTGATATATTTCGGTTTTGGGTTAATGGCAAATTCGTTAGCTCCGTTTCTGGTTATAATTGGACTGGCATATTTCATTTTTCAATATTACCATATTATACTTGAAGAAGAAAAAACTTTGCGCGAAAAGTTTAAGGATAAATATGGTGATTATTTTCAGTCTGTGAATCAGCTAATACCACGGACTACACCTTACCATCCTGCAAAACAATCAAAATTAAAGCTTGATTTTAAAGCCGGGTATAAATCCGAAAAAAGGACTCTTCAGGCTAATTTAACTGTAGTAGTCTGCATATACATAGTCTATATACTTATTAACCAGTAGTGAAAAGCATATTTATATCCGCCGGTGAACAATCCGGGGAGCTGCATGGTTCTGCCTTGATGAAAGAGATTAATAGGATCTCAAGCGTAAGCTTCTACGGTCTTGGCGGCGACATGATGATAGGTGAAGGATTAAATCCGCTTGCTCATATAAAAGACCTCGCTGCTACAGGACTTGCAGAGGTAGCAAGGAAATACCGCTATTTTAAATCGGTTTTAAAAAAATCAATAGAAAAAATAAATAATTTGAATCCTTCTGCCATAGTATTAATAGATTTCCCGGGCTTTAATTTGCGCCTTGCCGAGCGGGTTCGGAAAAATTATAATGGTAAAATAATTTATTATATCTCTCCTCAA
>DASXTZ010000243.1:0-1956 GCA_036505135.1 Ignavibacteria bacterium | reverse complement strand
CTCCGGCTATATTTATTTCATTATCTGCCGAAAGGATATTTTTTATCCCTCGCCTCACAACAGCATGATCATCTACAACGAGGACGTTAATCATACTAAAAAAAATAAATTATAGCGAAATATAGCTTGTTGAATAATAATAAAGAATAGGAAGGAAACTAATTTTATGAAGGAATATTCTTATTTTATTGTAGGAAAACCCCCCATAGAGTATTACATAGAGGTGACAAGTTTATTCTTTATAGCATAATGAGTAAGTTCTACATTTGATTTCATGTTCATTTTTTCAAGTATACGAGTCCTGTAAGTGCTAACTGTTTTTACACTTATTAAAAGTTCTTTAGCAATATCGGTAAGAGAATTTCCTGAAGCTATTAGGCATAGAATCTGGAACTCCCGGTTAGAAAGTAATTCATGTGCAAGCTTGCTTACATCCTTATCAAGATATAAAGCAAGTTTTTCACCAAGCGAAGAAGATATATATTTTGAACCGGTGAAAATTTTTTTTACCGCACTTAGCAATTCACCCGGTACACTGTCTTTATTCAGATAACCGGATGCTCCGGTCTTTAAAGCTCTGATAGCAATTTCTTCTTCCGGATGCATTGTTAATATTAAAACTTTAATATCGGGTTTTCGTCTTTTTAACTCTATTAAAATATCCAGGCCGTTTTTACCCGGCAGCGTAATATCCAGTATAACAATATCCCAATTCTTTTCGTATAATTGGGAAAATAATTCTTCAGAATTGGAAGCTTCTCCTAGGGTGGTAACTTCAGCTTCTTCAGACAATATTTGCTTTATACCTTTCCTTACTACTGCATGGTCATCAACTATTAATATATTCATCATATTTACCGGTTAATTATTTTTTAAAACTAATTATAGTTCCTTTTTCTCCGTTAGAAGTAAAATCAACCGTCCCGCCAATACTGGCTGCTCTTTCTTTCATACCCATAAATCCCAGTGAATCATTTTTTGTCATATAATTTTCCGGCAGGCCGATTCCATTATCGCGTATGATCATATTAAATGAATCATCCAGCTCGGTAAATATGTTAACTTCAATCTTAGATGCCTTCGAATGCCTGGCTATATTTGTCATTGCTTCCTGAAATATTTTGAACAGAGCATTAGACTCTTCTAAGTTTAGTGGGTAGTTATCTTTATCGGAAATTAATTCGTATTTAATATTTGTTTTTAGGGTAAAATCTTTCAAATATCTTTCAACTGCAGGTGTAAATCCAAGTTCATCCAAAAGCTTTGGCCGAAGGCTTGATGCAATTTTTCTTATATCCTTTATAGCATCGTCTACAGTTTCTGAAATGGAAAATAAGCTCTCAACTAAATCTGGGTTAGCAGAACACCTTTTGCCCAGCCACATAAGATCAATTTTTATTGCAGTCATTGATTGTCCAAGTTCATCATGAATTTCTCTTGCAATACGGGTATTTTCTTCATCTTTTATATTTTGTATCCTTTTTGCAAGATGGCTTAACTTTTCAGTTTGAAATTTTAACTCTCTTTCGGTTTTTTTCCTCTCTTCAATTTCATTGAGCAAGTCAGAGGTTTTATCAGCAACATTTTGTTCCAGGCTGCTTTCCAGTTTCTTTAAGCGGCTTAAAAGCACTACCACTATTAAAAAAAAGCTAAGCCTTACCAAGCCATTCCAATATGGCACAGTTGGATTTGAATACCTGTTAATATCCTGCATATCTGCATATAACCATGCTATACTGCTTATTAAAGCAAATAAAATGCCGTATCTTTTACTTGTATACCATGTTATAAATGTTATTGGAAGTAAATAAAAAATTGCAAAAGAATATTCAACTCCTGTTGTAGAATCAATTAATCCTAATGCAATCACAATTAAGAAGCCAATAACTACAATAACAGTTTTGCTTAAACCCTTGAAATAATTCTCCATAGCACCACATATAAATATAGTTAACT
>DASXTZ010000242.1:0-3134 GCA_036505135.1 Ignavibacteria bacterium | reverse complement strand
AAATAGTTGGAAAAGACCTTAACCGGATAATTGTTCCCGGCAGCTTGTTAGAACAGGCAACACAGATGACGTTGTTTGTTTTAAAAGGCGAAATCATTAACAGGGAAACTGTAAGGAAAAGGAAAGACGGCAGTCTTGTTGATGTTTCAATTCTTGCATATCCAATTACACTTGGCGAGGACCAGATTGGTGTTTACGGTATATACAGCGATATCAGCGAGCGTAAGGAAACCGAAAAAGCTCTTCGCAACAGTGAAGAGCGTTACAAAGCATTTGTAAAGAACAGTACCGAAGGTATTTGGAGATTTGAATTTTTGGAGCCAATTGCTCTTTCTCTGCCAGTTAATGAGCAGATCAAAATGATGTTTAAGTTTGGATACCTTGCAGAGTGTAATGATGTTTTTGCCAAGATGTACGGTTACAATAATGCTAATGAAATAGTAGGAGCAAGGATTACCGAGCTTTTGCCCGATACCGACCCCAGAAATGTTGATTATTTAAGGAACTGCATTTTAAACGGGTACAAGGTTGATAACATAGAGTCATATGAAACCGATAAATATAATAACAGGAGAGTATTTAATAACAACCTGGTTGGGATAATAGAAAATGATTTTCTTGTCAGGGCGTGGGGAACACAAAAAGATATAACTGAAGCGAAACGTGCGCAGGAAGAGCTTTCAAAAACTCAGCTTCGCCTTGCCACATTGCTGAATAACCTGCCCGATGTAGTGCTCTATGAACCTGATGATGACAAAAACTTCATTTCAGAAAATGTTGCCGATATGCTTGGGTATCCCGCCTCCAAATTTACTAATCCTGAGTTCTTTAAATCTTTAATGCATCCCGGTGACTTAAAAGATGTAGAACGAAAAACGGCAGATTGGCAAAAAGAAGGTTCAACGGGCGTCTTAAATCTTGAATTTAGGGTAAGGAGGGCCGACAGGACATATATATGGCTGGAATACCATACGGTATCGATAAAAAATATCGATGAAAAAGACCATATGTCGGGTGTTTTAATTGATGTAACAGAGCATAAGCAATCGGAAGAAAAGCTTAAACAGCTTGCCGAAAAACTTTCGATATCAAATAAAGAGCTTGAACAATTTGCTTATGTGGCATCGCATGACCTTCAGGAACCGCTTAGAATGGTTGCAAGCTATATCCAGTTACTGCAAAGAAGATACAAAGGGCAGCTAAGCTCTGAGGCCGATGAGTTTATTAACTATTCGGTTGACGGTGTAATCAGAATGAAGGCTTTGATAAATGATCTACTGGTTTACTCGCGTGTAAATACAAGAGATTTCCCCGTTGAGACTGTTGACGCAAATAAGGTCTTGGGGCAGACTATCAAGACCCTGAAAACCAGAATTGATGAAAGCGGTGCAGAAATTATAGTGGATAACCTTCCTACGGTTAATGCAAACGAGATTCAGCTCGGACAGCTCTTCCAGAATCTTATAAGCAACGCAATAAAGTTCAGGAAACCGGGAGTAAAGCCCGTAGTGAAAATATCCGCAAAACATTCAGGGCATGAATGGATGTTCTCTGTTTCTGATAACGGCATTGGGATAGAAAAAGAGTTTACCGACAGGATATTTGTTATCTTCCAGAGACTGCATAATTCTTCCGATTATCCCGGAACAGGCATAGGCCTTGCAATATGCAAGAAGATAGTTGAAAAGATGGGAGGGCACATCTGGGTGGAATCTGATAAAGATACAGGAGCATCGTTCAACTTTACCATACCGGATAGTGCATAATAAGTTACATTGAGCAGGGAACGTTAATAATTATTTTTGTTAAATAAGAAATTCTATTTTATAAATTTATTTGAGTAAAAGCTTGCAAATACTACTAGTTGAAGACAATGAAGGTGATGTCCGCCTTATAAAAGAGGCGTTCAATGAAACCAATATTGAAAAAACTTTTTCCGTTGCAAAGGACGGTGAAGATGCTTTGAACTATTTATACAAAAGAGGACAGTACGCTGAGTGCATAAGGCCGGATATAATATTCCTTGATATTAACCTGCCTAAGAAAAACGGGTTTGAAGTGCTTGACCAGATTAAGCGTGATCCGGACCTTAAAACAATCCCTGTTATAATGCTTTCCAGTTCAAGCTCTGAAGACCATATACATAAATCGTATGACCTGAACGCAAACTGCTACGTTACCAAGCCGGTTGATTTTGATGAATACACTGAGGTAGTTAAAACTATAGAGGACTTTTGGTTCGATAAGGCAAAGCTGCCCGTTTACACCGGGCCGTAGAAAAGCAAAGAGTATAGCTTTCTAATCTTTTTACAACACTTCATTAAGTTCGCTCTCAAATTTTTCATACGAACGGCTACCGCTTAGTTTCTTTACCTGCCTGCCTTCCCTGTCATAAATGTATGTTATGGGAATCTCTCCGCCCCAGCTTTTATCAAAATAATTTATTATTTCATCCGGATTGCTGAACTCATTATAATAAGTTACAAAATCAACTCCCTGGTTTGACAGAAATTTTTTAAGCGTAGCATCTTTATCTTCGGGAGCATCAACAGAAATGAAAACCAGCTCAAAACCCTTTTCCTTATAATTATTGTACAGCTTAATTAAGTCGGGAAATTCTTTTACGCATGGAAAACACCATGTAGCCCATATATTAACAATAGCAGTCTTGCCTTTAAGCGAGGCAAATAAAGAATCAAGGTCTTCTATCTTTTTCAGGTCCTTAACTTCCTGTGAATATATAAATGATGATAACAGGAAAAAGACGGGTATTACAAAACTTTTTTTAATAGACATTCCTTCGCTAACCTCTTGGTTCCTCACTTTGCTTGTCATTCCACCCCTTGCCCCCTCCAAAGAGGGAATTATTTTTAGTTTTCACTGCCAACTTTTTTAATAGTGCACCCAAATGATTTAGTTGATTTAACACTGACCTCTTTGCCGGCAAGAATTTCATCAAGTGCATTCTTTAAATCATGCGAGCTCACTTTTGATACATCCTTATTGTCATCTATTCTGCCATGATATAAGATAACCTTATCCTTATCTAAAATGTATACCTCCGGTGTCCTTTGGGCGCCAAGCATATCTGCTACAATATTATTCTCGTCTTTTAAAACGGGGAACCCAAACTG
>DASXTZ010000241.1:0-1567 GCA_036505135.1 Ignavibacteria bacterium | reverse complement strand
AATCATTATTGCCCTGTTCAGAAATGATAGAGATTCTTCTACATTGCCTTTATATACTTTAAGCATCATTGATTTATAATACAGCATTTTAACATTATTTTCTATCTTTGCAGGGTCTATGATTTTAAACCAATTCCATATTAAATCCAGATTACCCTTTTCAAAATTTTCCTGAAAATGCGATCCTATTAATTCAATGGCTGCCTGGTATTCTTCTGCGCTTAAAGCATAGTTTATTGAAAGTAAATAATTTTCCTTGTTTAGGTAATATTCATAAATCTTTTTCAGAAATGTTCTGACTTCTTTTGACGATTTTAACTCATTTAATTTTGTTGTTAAGAATTTTTTAAATAATGTTTGGTAACTGAAGGTTTGCTCCAAACCATCGGAAGAGCCGGGGTTAACCTGGATAAAAATGTTTCGGCTTAAAAGCTCATCTATTATTTCTTTGCTTTTGGCTGTATAAAATAAATCATTGCATAGTTTTGCTGAAAAGCTTTCGAGAACTGAAGTTTTTAATAAAAATTCTTTATAATTGTCATCAAGGTTATTAAAGATATCTTCCGTAAAATAATTATAAATATCTTCGAGAATTAATATCTTTTCAAGATGAAGTTTTGGAAATTCGCTTCCATAGCTTTGAAGTATCAGATGAATACCCGTTATCCATCCGCTCATATTCTCTTTTAAAGTATTTATATCTTTTTCGTCACATTGAATATTGTAGTTTTCTATTAGTAGTTCTTTTATCTCGCTATCGGTAAAGGTTAGCTCACTGGTTTCAATTTTTACGAGGTTTCTCTTAGCTTGAAGAATACTTGTAGAAATATCCGGTTTTGACCTTGATGTTACAAGAAAATGCATATTTGACGGAACATTCTCAAGTAAGCATCTGAATGTTTCTTTTAACCAATCGGAGCTGCCTACATCACCCAAATCATCAATTACAATTATTACATCTTCTTTAAAGCAAACATAGAATTCATTTAGAAAGGACGTGGTAACATCAGTTATTATTCTTCTCAGATTTTTATCAAATTGCAGTCTTTCCCTGTAATCATCGATTAATAATAGAGTGCCTTTCCCGAAACCCCTGTTTATGCGCTGGATTGAATATATTAAATAAGTAATAAAGGAATAAAAGTTGTTAATATCTGAATGAACTTTTAACCATGTGTATTTATAGCTAAAACGGTTTAAAAAGTCCTGAACAAGCGTAGTTTTGCCATATCCAGCCGGTGCACATATTGAAAATAGGCTTTTTTCAATATTATTTTGAATCTTTCTTAAAAGCCTTTCCCTTTTAATAATACCCTGTTGAGGAAGTTTTGGGGCAATCCTTGTCAGTACTATGTTATCATTATCCAAATTTTAGATGAAATATTGAGCTTAAAATTACTAAATAATTAATAACATTTAAATAGCGTATTACACCAAAACACGGTAAAGGCAGAGGGTAAGGTTTCCGGTAAGGTATAAAATTAATTTTGTAGTACTTCAATTAATTAACGATAACACTAAAAGATATTAAAATTATGCAAAATTTACAGTACTCAACGGATTTCTT
>DASXTZ010000240.1:0-9774 GCA_036505135.1 Ignavibacteria bacterium | reverse complement strand
ATCTGGATTCCGCACAGCGCTTGTATGACGTCGAAGTTTATCTTGAAAGAGTGCTGGCTCTCCCGGAGCCCCTTAAAAGCACAATCACGGGACAGGTTTTAAAAAGGATAACAGAACTGACATCCAATTCTGCAATCACATCTATTATTGGCGTTGTTGCACTTTTATGGACAGCAAGCGGGCTTTTTAGTACGATCCGTGACGCATTGAACAAAATATATAAAATCAAGCTTGAGGTGTTTTACCTTTGGGGAAAGTTTAAAGATATATCTATGGTTCTGGGAGTATTCCTGTTTTTTATCCTTTCAGTAGCCTCCAGTTATTTATTTTCTATTGTAACGGCTAAGGGTATCGATTTTATAGATAACTATATCAATATGGGTTTTGCCGATGAGCTGCTTGCAATACTTCTTGGATTACTATTTTCATTTTTAATGTTCTTTATTATTTATAGAATTGTACCACACGGGCAGGTTTCAAAGCGTGTTGCTTTAGTTTCAGCAATAAGCTCGGCAGTAATGTTTGAAATATTGAAGCACCTGTTCACATTATACCTTGTATCATTATCAAATTTTGCTGCTGTTTATGGTGCATATGCAGCACTGGTTTCAGTTGTTTTCTGGATATATTATTCATCATTTATTTTTGTCCTCGGCGCTGAAATAGGTCAACTTTACAATGAAAAAAGAATCTTAATAGATAAAGGTAAAGCTTAGAAACTCGGGCTCCCAATAAAAAATGGAACAAAGGAAACTATATAAAACACTTGAAAACGCAATGAAGCGTTTTCCCGATTTTGAAAACGAGAAAGAGCTGCTTAGCTATGTCTTAAAGGAGATTATTCATCACGAGAATATTGATATTATAGGCGGAAGGTTATGGATGCTGAATGATACAAAGACAGCATATAACATGGCTGAACAGCACGGAGAGATAGAAAAGATAAGGCGCGGGTATACTCTTAAGCTAGATTCTTATCCTATTTTTTACGAGGTCGGCAAAAACCGCTCGGTGCTGGCTCAGGAAACTGATAAATATTTAAGCCAGCTTGGCATACATTTATATTCGGCAACAGGAATTGGCGAGCGGTATAAAGTAAAAGATAAAGATGGAAATGACCAATTCCTCTACCAGTATATTTTAGCGTTTAACTCACAGGATATGACTGCAAGCCTTCTTAACACAATGAACATTATCAGCACAACGGTAAGCTCGATGCTTCGGACCCGGAAGATTGAAAAAAAAGCCAGGGTAATTGAAAAAGACCTTGAGAAAGCCCGTGAGATCCAAAAAAGCATTCTGCCCGAACATGAATATTTATTTGGCAATTACGAAATATTCGGTATTTCGATACCCGATAAAATTGTCGGAGGAGATTTTTTTGATTACATGACTTTCAGCAAAGAAAGTGATAAGCTGGGAATAGCAATTGGAGACGCTGCTTCGAAAGGATTTTCCGCAGCTGCTCAGGCGCTTTATGTATCGGGGGCATTGAAAATGGGCACAGAGAGCGATATTACTATGACTGCAGTCATGAAAAAAATTAATAATCTGGTTTACAGGGTTTTTCCTTACGAAAGATTTTTAACACTGTTTTACATGATGGTGTTCAAAGATACAAAAGGACTTTGCCTCTATATTAATGCCGGACACAACCCTCCTTTTCATTTATCATACAACACTAATAACATCGAAATGCTTAATTCTACAGGTTCGGTATTAGGGCCTGCACCGGAACAGGAGTATTATACTGATTCTTTTAATTTTGACAAAAATGACTTAGTTTTGTTGTATACAGATGGAATTGTCGAGGCTACCGACAGCAAATTCCAGTTCTACGGGGAGGATAGGCTGAAAGAAATATTAATTAACAGTAAAAATTTTTCATCAAAGGATATTGCAGAGAAAATCATTGAAGATGTTCAGAAATATTCTGCAAGAGGCAAGTATAGCGATGACAGGACTGTGGTTGTGGTAAAAAGAGTTAATTGAAAGTTTTATTATAAACTTTCATCCTGAGGCTAAGCGAAGGATCTCATTAAAATTTCTAATAATTTCTTAGCATTTTCAAAATCAAAAAAAAAGATAAAATGAACATTCCCGATAATCTTAAATACACTAAAGACCATGAATGGGTCAGGGTTGAAGGCTCAACCGGAGTCGTTGGCATAACAGACTATGCACAAGGCGAACTCGGCGATATAATATATCTTGACGTAACAACAATTGGAGAAACTGTTAAACAGGGTGATACATTTGGCACGATAGAGGCCGTAAAGACTGTATCGGATTGTTACGCACCAATATCAGGTAAAATTACAGAATTTAACTCAGCAATAAATGATAACCCTGCAGTAGTAAACCAGGATCCTTATGGCGAAGGCTGGATAATTAAGATGGAGATAGCCAATCCATTGGACATAGATTCATTGCTTTCGGCAGAGGATTATAAAAATCTTGTAGGAGCATAAAATTATTTTGAACTTTGCAGGGAGCCAGGTATGCCTGACTCCTTCTCCATTAATACGCCCATTTAACAAGAATGGCGCCCCAGGTATAGCCGGCACCAAAGCTTGATAAAATAAGGTTATCACCTTTTTTAACTTTGCCGTCTTCCCAATATTCGGAGATACAAAGCGGTATTGTAGCGGCAGTAGTATTGCCGTATTTATGGATATTAATCATAACTTTTTCAAGCGGCAGGCCCATTCTGTCGGCACAGGCAGTAATAATTCTCATGTTTGCCTGATGAGGTACGAGGTATGAAATGTCTTCAGGCTGCAGGTGATTTTTCTCCATAATGTCATATGAAATATCGGCCATCCCAACTACAGCATCCTTAAAAACATTTTTGCCTTCCTGGTAAACAAAATGCCAGTCATTTTCAACCGTGCTGTGAGAAGGCGGGTTCAGGCTCCCTCCTGCGAGCATATGCAGGTATTTTCCACCCTTACCATCTGTATGCACCAATGAATCAACTATACCATAACCCGGCTCTTCTGATGGCTCAAGCAATACACAGCCTGCAGCATCCCCGAACAAAACGCATGTATTTCGGTCTCTGTAATTTGTTATTGCGGACATTTTATCTGCTCCGATAACAAGCACTTTTTTGTGTCTTCCGGATTCTATGAATTGAGCGCCGGTAACAAGTGTAAAAATAAAACCTGAACAAGCTGCCAAAATATCAAAACCCCATGCCTTTTTAGCGCCGATTTTTTCCTGGATAACACAAGCGGTTGCAGGGAAAAGCATATCAGGGGTCACAGTGCCAACTAAAATTAAATCTATCTCTTCTGCCGATATCCCCCGTCTGGATAAACACATTTCTGCTGCTTTTGCCGCCATATATGACATCGGCTCTCCGTTTGTGAGTATTCTCCGTTCTTTTATACCTGTTCTTGTTGTTATCCACTCATCAGTAGTATCAACAATTTTTTCAAAATCACTATTAGATAATACACTTTCGGGGACAAAATGCCCTATAGATGTTATTGCTGCCTGAATTTTTTCCATATTTTCAATGAGTAGATTAATTTACCTGCCTGCTGCAGGCGGGCTAAATTATCAAAATGATCTGATAAATTAGAAAACAAATTACACATTATTTTCGTTCACCTTTTTATGTTGGATTTAGTGAAAAATCCTTTATATCTTTAATTTTTTCTTCAATGATCTTATTAATCTTTTCTCTCACCATATGCTCGGCCTTAAGGATCATATTCATAATAGCCTTCGGGCTCGATCTTCCGTGTCCTATAATAGAAACCCCATTAACTCCGAGCAAAGGAACACCGCCATATTCCTGATAATCAAAATCTTTCATAATATTTTTTAATGTTCCGTATGAAAAAGCAACCTTTGCCTTATTTAAAATGCTCTGATTAGCAAAGTCCTGGAATTTTGTTTTAAGAAAGCTGAGGACACCTTCAGCAAACTTAAGGATAACATTTCCGACAAAGCCATCGCAGACAACAACATTAATGGTTCCTTTTAAAACATCCCTGCCTTCAATATTTCCGACAAAATTTAAACCGCTTTTTTCCAAAAGCTCGTGCGCTTCGGTAGTTAATGCATCGCCCTTTGTTTTTTCTTCGCCAATGCTTAATAAGCCAATAGTTGGATTGGGAATATTATGGATGTGGTTTGCGTATACTGAACCCATTAAAGCAAATTCCAGCAGGTGAATGGGCTTGCAATCAACATTAGCTCCAACATCAAAAACGATTGTCGTTCCTTTTTCTGTGGGAAATTCCGAGCCAATGGTAGGACGCGAAACATTGGCAATCCTTCCAAGTGTAAATAATGAAGCAGCCATTACTGCGCCTGTATTGCCGGCGCTGATAAATGCGTCAGCTTCTTTTTGCCTGCATAGCTTTAGACCTGTTATAAGTGATGAACCGGGTTTTTTCTTTATGGCCTCAGTTGGGCTCTCATGCATTTCAATTATTTCATCGGTATGATATATGCGTATTCGTGAGTTATCATAGGAAAATTTTTTCAGCTCATTTTCAATCTTATCCTGTTTGCCAACAAGGATGATGTTAATCCCCGGATAATTACGAATAGTATCAACTGCTCCCGCCACTTCGCTCAGCGGAGCATTATCGCCTCCCATAGCATCCAATGAAATGGTTATAGTATCCATTCCAACCAGGTAATAAATTATTTACTTTTTAGGAATAATAATAGAGCGGCCGTCATAAAAACCGCAGCTTGGGCACACCCTGTGCATAAGCTTTGTTTCGCCGCAATTAGGGCATGACATCATTGAAGGCGCCGAAGCCTTGTAATGTGTTCTTCTTTTTCTTCCTCTTGTTTTAGAATGTTTTCTCTTCGGATTTGGCATTATTACTTTCCTCGCCCCTAATCCCTCTCGTAAACAGAGAGGTGGAGCGGGTTATTTAATTAATAATATCTTTTATTATCTCTTTAACGTTTTAATATATTTTTGTTGGACTCCTATGGCATAACATAAACAAAATTCTTTGCTTCACTCAGAATTCACTTTCAAGCTCTTCTTCATCAACAATAAACTGGTGCCAGTAGTCTTTAGTTTTTCCGCACCATGAACATGAACCGTCATTTTTTTCTGTAGGAACTCTTCGCATTGGAACTGCAAGCACTACCATTTCTTTTACATCTGCTGTGATATCTACTGTTTTCATGTTAGGATCATAGGTTCTAAGGTAATCATCATTGAAAGATTCCTCTCGCCTTGATTTTTGAACATACACAAGCTCCAGGTCCTGTTCAAACTGCTTTTCATACAAGTCAAGGCATCTATCACATTCAAACTCAAAAAGTCCCTTTATCTTCGCTTTAATATCAAGCTGGTTATTGGTTTTAAAAAGGTCAAGAAAAACCCGGATACCTTTAACGATATGCTCTCTAAGGCCGAGTTCATTTGTGCTTGTTTCAAGCTCCAGCTGATGACTGCCTTCTTTTAAAGAACCAATATTGATTTTAATAGACATTATTAAAACCATCAAAAAAGTATAAAAAAAGCCCAAATACGGACTTTTACTATTTGCTAATATTCAAATATAGTTAAAATAGGTTAATTTTTGTAGGCATTCCATAAGCCCCTTTATGTAAAAAGGAAGGGAAGCTTTTTTTCAAGCTTCCCTTTTGAAAACGGGATAAACTAGCATTATATCGGAGGAAAACTTATAAATTGCGAGCGTAGCAAAGCATGACTCGCAATTAATGGCTACTTAATCAATACAATTTTCTTTGTTTCGCTGCCATAATTAGTCTCTAACCTGTAAAAATATATCCCGCTGGTTGAACCGGAGGCATTCCATATGAAACTGTGAGAACCTTCTTTAAGCTCGTTATCTGCAAGCCTTGTAACCTCTCTCCCAAGTGCATCGTAAATAACAAGCTTTACATACGAATCGTGAATCAGCTCAACATATATATTAGTTTCCGGGTTGAACGGATTCGGATAATTTGTTGACATCCCGTTAATCGATAGAGGCCCGGCTTCACGTGATTCTGCTATGCCTATAACTCCGTAATTATTATTCAATATACCGCCAATATATACATAAGGATAGTTATCTCTGACATTAATTTCATAAGCAGCGTCAAAGCTGGAGCCGCTTCCGTTGAAGCGGTTTTCCCATCTTTGGGTGCCATCTTCCAGGTAACGTAAAGTAACATAATCATAACCTGTGCTGACTGCCTCACTTTGTCCTGTTACGTAAACATCAATTACCCAGCACGGTATATCTAATGGTCCGGCAGCGCAAGGCTTGCTGACAACTTTCACCTTCCATGCTTTATCACTTGCAGATAGATTTGAAGAATTGCTGGCATACTGCTTTGTCCATCCTATACCGCCATCAAAACCATAATATTGTATAGTATAATAGTCATATCCAGTTGTTGTATTTTTAGCAGTGCCGGTAACGTACGGATTTCCATATATATCAAGGTCTAAAGAAGTTGCAATATCAGTATCATTTGCTGAGCCGTTATATCTTTTAAGCCATTGCTGCACTCCTGAAGAATTATATTTTACAGTTGCATAATCCAGTTTATTAGTCGTTCCTCCATAACTGGAGCCGGTTATAAATACGCTTCCATCACTGAACACTTTAAGTGAGCGAGCCATATCATCACCAGAAGAAGCATCATATCTGGCTGTCCATAACTGCGTTCCTGTTGAACTGTATTTAACAGTTAAGTAGTCATACCCTTTTCCCGTTGCCTGGCTGGCTCCTGTCACATAAACATTGCCTGAATTATCAACAACTATGGCAAAAGCTTTGTCATTGAGTCCATTAGGCCCGTTATACCTTTTTACCCATTGCTGGACACCATCTTTATTATATTTAACGGTAGCGTAATCTTCGTTATTGCTGCTGTTGATACTGTAGCCGGTAACATAAACATTGCTAAGGTTGTCGACAAAGATAGCAACAGCATGGTCATAATATTCGCAATCTAAACCCGTGCCGCCATCATAAAATCTGACCCATTGCTGCTGTCCGTTGGAGTTATATTTTATCGTACAATAATCCTCGGTTGTTAAAGTAGTTCCCTGCCTTGACCAGCCTGTGACATATATATTTCCCTCAACGTCAATCGCCATAGCTGAAGCATAATCAAGGTTATGCCCTGCTCCGTCAAATCTAACCGCCCATACAAAATCGCCGTCTTCACTGAATTTGACAGTTGCATAATCTTCTTTAGTAGTTCCGCCCCAGCTAACGCCTGTAACATAAACCTTGCCGAATTTATCCTGTACAATTCCATTGCACTGGTCGAGTCCATTTGCCGGTCCATTGTAAATCAGAACTCTTGATACTATTTCAGCATATGATACATATGCAAAAAAAGTAACAAAGAGAATTAATATTATTTTTTTCATTTCCCTTCCCCCTTTTTTGAGAAGCAATTAAAATTTTTTATTTTTTTAACAGAACCATCTTTCTTTGTTTCTTTGATGCCTTTATGGCGCGAAAGCTCATTTCGTATTCCCCGTTTAAATAATTCCCGCATCCCAGTTGATTTGCTGTTAATTGGGGGGAGAATTATATCAGATTGCCCAACAACAATACTGGAGTTGGCATCAGAAAAATATACGTTATTAAGATTGTTTGTAGTCCCGCTATTTAGCGGAAACCATCCATAAGGCTGGGAATAAGCAAGTAATGTAAAAAAAAGTATGAAAAAGAAAACAGTAATAGCATATTTCATAACTCCCCCTTATTAGTATGCTAACGATATTAGTTAGTTAATATAACTCCTTTTGTGGTCTACTAATACAGCAAACATACTACAAGAATAAAGGGAAAGCAATAGCTTACTCTAGCTTTTTTAGTGAGTTAGTAAATAGAACTGGAATACGGTAGGTCAGGAGAAACTGAGGGGGTGGCTGGCTTTATAAAGCCGCCCCTTCAGAAAAAACGGATTTTTATAGTTTTCTTTTCGATATAGATTACCCCTTTGTCTGCGCAAAGGAAGATTTATTTGCCCAGTATTGCAAGCACAAGAATAACAATAACCAGAACCAAAATAATTGTTATCAATGTGCCCGTATCTAAATCCAGCGCATTGCTGGCCGTTGATATATTATAATTGTATTTCTTTTCAACCCTGTTATATTCTTTATCCCGGATAACAAATAAGTCCAAATCTTTATCGCCATCCATATCTGCAAAAAATATCGGATATGGCATCTTAGGGTCGGCAAAAAATGCAATATCATATTTATCGTAATTTTTATTTTCTAGAATAAAGACCGGGTTTTCAATTGTGCCTGTATTTTTATAATATTCAACGTTTCCACTATTAAATTTTAAAGCATCAAAATCGCCGTCCTTATCAACATCAACAAAAATGGGGTTTTCAAAGCTCAGCTTACCTTCAAGATAAGCGCCGGCAAGCTTTTTAATATCTTCTTTGGAAAAAATTTTGGATGGGATATCTGACTTAACAACATTAAACATCAAAACTAATGAAAGCAGCATTATTACTTTTTTCATGACAAGTTTGTTTAAAGTTTATAAAATAACTTACATGTAATTAAACAGTTAAAACAGTTATTAGGTTCTTACGCTTTCCTGTAAGCATCAAATATTTTTGCAGTTCTGACCCCTTCCTTTACATCATGAACCCTTATAATATTGACTCCGTTTGCAAGCGCAAGTGTATTCAAAGCGATAGTTCCTTCAAGCCTTTCATTTACGTCCTCAATATTCAATATCTTTCCGATTGTACTCTTACGAGAAATACCAATCATAATCGGCGAATCAAGCTTTTTAAAAACAGAAATATTCTTAATTATTTTCAGGTTGTGTTCAACGGTTTTCCCGAAACCGATCCCCGGGTCCATTATAACCTGCTTTATTCCTTCTACATTAGCTTTCCATGCAGCATCTTCAAAATAGAGCATTATCTCTTCTATCAAGTCATCATAATGCGGATTTGCCTGCATGGTTTGTGGAGTACCTTTCATGTGCATAACAACAGCAGTCGCGTTATGGCCGGCAATAACTTTCGGCATTTCAGTGTCAAAATCAAACCCGCTGATATCATTAACTATAACTGCGCCGTTTGATAATGCTTCATCGGCAACAGCGGAGCGGTAAGTATCAACAGAAACCGGAATTTTTATCTGTTTAACAACTTCCTTAAGAATGGGGATTACCCTGTTGAGCTCTTCATCAAGCGATATTTCTTCAGCCCCGGGACGTGTTGACTGCCCACCTATATCAATAAAATCTGCGCCCTCATCCTGCATTCTGATAGCATGCTTAACTGCTGCATCAAAGTCATTAAACATTCCCCCATCTGAAAACGAATCGGGAGTAATATTCAGAATCCCCATAACATGAGAACGTGTGCTTAAATCATAAACAGTTTTCCCAAACTCATATAGGAAGCTATCTTTCATTTATTTTTTACTTTCTTTTTAATGATAATATATAAAATAGACACTAATTTCACTTATAATCACCAATCCTTTTATTTGTAGTCCTCTTAGTGAAATTATTACATTCAAATTCAATTCAGATTTTTAATTAGCGTTTAATTGGTGAAATTAGTGTCAAAGATCTACATTAATTTTCTATTTCAGAATCCTCTATTTTTTTAAAAAGTATTTCAGGCTGATTCAGCTTATGGTTCTTTTTCAAGATAAGGCTTGAAACATTTGCCCAGGAGAAAAGGGATTTATCTACGTTCAGCATTTGCAGCATTTTTTCCGATGCAAACGGAGTAACGGGATTAAATAATATAGCAAATGAATGAACAAGCTGC
>DASXTZ010000239.1:0-12006 GCA_036505135.1 Ignavibacteria bacterium | reverse complement strand
CCGTCATTAAATGCCTTGAAGCCGGCTTTAGCCTCTGTCATCATATTTAGGCCCAGCCATTCCCTGCTGCCTTCTTTATTCATATCCCAATGCTCAAGCTTTTTCTTCCTGATAGATTGTATAGTCTTGGTAAGGCAATTTGGAAATGTATATAACAGCCTTGTGCATAACTTATTAACTGCTTCATCAAGCTCATCAAGGCTCGTTTCACATTGTTTCAGCAGTTCTTTTCCTTTAGCAAGCTCATCTCCTTTTTTCATTTTACCGTAAATAATATTACCAGATTCATCGAGCCATTTATCAGTATATACAAGAGGATTAGGAATAAATTTACCGTTAAGCTTATTAGAAGGGACAACCTGTGTAAGCAGCCCGTAGGCTAAGGCTTCGTGTGCGCTCCACGGGTCACATGCAGTACATGAATACATAGCTTTTTCGATACCTGCAAATAAATGCAGAAAATCAGTTGAGCCGCCATCGGGAGCGCTTCCATGCTTGGGACCGGCCTGACCGAACCTTGCCATATCCTGTGCAATTGAGTAATCACATGCCATACCTATTTCCTGCCCACCGCCTATTCTCATTCCGTTTACCCTGCAAATTACAGGTTTATCACACATCAGGATGGTTGACACCATATCATTAAACAATCTCATATATTGTTTATATTCAGGGGGATTACCTGCATAATACTCGGCGTATTCTTTTGTATTACCGCCTGTACAGAAAGCTTTATCTCCCACTCCGGTAAATACAACTGCAACTACATCCCTGTCATTCGATGCTTCTCTGAATGCAAGGATCACTTCTTTTACTGCCCCTGTAGTATATGAGTTAAATTGTTTTGGGTTGTTAAGGTATATCCATTTATTATATAAACCTTCTATCGGTTTATCATCTTTATCAAGACATGGTTTTTTTTCAACTATGATCTCTTTATAGTTATAACAAACCAGATTGTGATTTTTTAATTCCATTTTAATTTTACTTTATTGTTGTTTATAATTAATATATTTCAAAGTTTAATAGTCGGGAACCATAATCGAGCGTTTAAAGTATTTATGCTCAAGCGTATTTTTAAAAACCTCATTTATTTTAGAAAGAGGAAAGAGTTCTACAAATTCTTTTACTTTTAGCTTTCCGCTTGAGATAAGATCAACTACTTCGGGATATAGTTCTGGCATACACCCCCAGGTCCCGATTACCTTTGCATCAAATGCCATTAGGTTGCTAAGCCTTAGCTCAAACTTATCCATTGTAAACCCTACAACGGAAAGCGTAGAAGCAAATGTAAGTAAATTAAATGCAAGCTCCTGCCCTGCCCTGGTGCCTGAAAACTCGAATATTTTCCAGCTATATATTGAAGCACCAGCTTCTTTGCAAATAGATTTTACACAATCTTTTATAGCTTTGATATCAAGCCCGGAAGAATTCAGTACTGCATCAATTCCGTTTACCTTTGCAATTTCCAACTTGGTATCATTGATATCAATCGCAAGAACTTTCGCACCGAATATTTTTGCAATTTGTGCTCCATAAATGCCAACACCTCCAACACCGATCACAATAGCAAAATCACCCGCTTCAAGCCCTGATTTTTTTATAACCTGGTAAGGTGTTGAAATTGCGTCAGCAATTACAGAAAGCTCTTCAAGTGAATGATGTTTGAGTGCTTCATCGGGTACAGAACACAAAAATTTGTAAGGGACTTTGATATGAGTAGCAAAGCCGCCATTAAAATCATTGCCCGGCATTTTTTGATTCTGGCAAATGTTGCTTACACCCTTTTTACATAGCTCACATTCCCCGCATGGCAGCACAGCAGGAATTATGACTCTCTTTCCTATCCATTCCAAATGTCCATTTACAACAGTTCCGCTTATTTCATGTCCCAGAGTTAAAGGCATTGGCTGTTTGGTTTTAACCCCTGTATGCCAAAAGCTTATATCTGTATGGCAAACTCCGCAGCCTGCTATTTTTACTATTACTTCATCTTCACCCGGCTCCGGTATCGGCTGCTCAACAAGATTAAAAGCTTGTTTAAGTTCAACCATTTGCCAGGAATTCATTTTACCATTATTCATTTCATCACCTTTCCCTTATCCCCCGTTTAGCAGGATAAGGTTTAATCACTAAACCTGCCAGGCTCTAAGACCTCTCAGGTGAAGTTTACATTTCAATTTATATTTTCGTAAAGAACGGCTGTTCCCTGTCCTCCGCCGATACATGCCGTAGCAATTCCGTATTTCGCTTTTCTGGAGATCATTTCCCTCGATATAGTCAATGATTGACGAACACCGGTTGCACCAAGCGGATGCCCGATAGCAATAGCGCCTCCATTTACATTAACCTTATTTCTATCAAGATTAAGCTCTTTTTCACAGGCCACATATTGGGCACCAAATGCTTCGTTAATTTCAAATAGGTCAATATCATCAAGATTCAGTCCTGTCATTTCGAGAATTATTCTTATTGCAGGAACAGGTCCAATACCCATATATTTGGGGTCGACTCCGCATGATGCAGCAGCAACTATTTTGGCCATTGGTTTAAGTGATTTTGAATTAACAAATCTCTTCGAACCTACAATGACTGCAGCCGCGCCGTCAACAATACCGCTTGAGTTGCCTGCAGTTTGAATCCCGTCCTTAATAAATGCTGAAGGAAGTTTTTCAAGTGCTTCGAGCGTAGTTGCCCTGACATTCTCGTCATCGGCAAAATCTTTTACTCCTTTGGGAAGGCTGACTTTCCTTGGTTTTAGTCCCTCAACTTCAAATACAGTTGAATTTAAAGGGGTAATCTCGCAACTGAAAAAACATCTGCTTTTAGCTGCAATAGCCCTTTCCCCGGAAGTTATGGCAAATTCATCAACTTCTTTCCGGGTAATGTTATATTTTTTTGCCAGATTCTCTGCAGTTTCCCCCATGGGATAACCGGCTGCAGTATCATCAAGAGCAACCCATAGCATATCATCAAAATGCAGTCTTCCAAAAGGGTAGCCCATTCTGTTCCCAAAGCTGACGGTTGGAGCAAGCGACATATTTTCAGTACCGCAGCATAAAACACTTTCTGCCTTGCCCAATGTAATCTGCTCACTGGCTGTTACTATAGTTTCAAGACCTGAAGCACAGATCCTTTGAACCATTAAGGTTGGTACTGCCATCGGAACTCCGGTGAAGAGTGCAATATGCCTGGGCAGAAAATATGCATCGGGGCAGGCCTGGCCAATGTTTGCAACGACAACCTGATCAATAGATTTTGCATCTATCCCGGTTTTCTCTAATGCACCTTTAGAGGCAAATATACCCAGGTCTGTTGGTGAAATTCTTGCTAACGTCCCGCAGAATTTCCCGAAGGGAGTTCTGGAACCCCCTGTCAAATAGATATTATCAAATAAAATACCTATTCCTTTTTCTTTATCATGATATGATTTCATTTTTCGTTTACTAAATTTTTTTGTGACTTATTATTTAATTGATTCCCATTTTCACTTGAGTTATTTGAGTAATAGTGCTGTTTTGCTGTTAAAGCGGCGCCGGTCGAAACAATATACTGCGGCCTTTCGACAACGTGAATTTCCTGTTTCAGCTTTTCCTGAAGCAAAGATTTTAGATAAGGATGATGGGCAATCACGCCGCCAATAATATAGGCAGGTATCGAGGAATCAAATCTAAGGCGGGCAATCTTATTTGCAAGTGAAAGGTAAACACCGCGTGCAATATCATCAACGGGTACACCGTTAAACAGCCAACCCATAATTTCCGTCTTCGCAAATACTGTGCAGAAGCTGTTTAGCTCTACATTGTATTTTGATTTCGAAGCAAGGTCGCTCATTTCTGAGACTTTAATATCGGCTCTTTCAGCAATTTCGGTAAGGAATGAACCCGTACCTGCTGCACATTTATCATTCATATAAAAGCTGTCAACATTATTATAGCTGTCGCAGCGAATAATTTTAATATCTTCGCCCCCGATATCTATAATATTCTTCTCACCGGGGAAATAAGCTGAAACCCCTGCAGCAGCACAATTTATTTCCGTTTTCACAATTTCCGCATCAGGGAAATGTTTTCTGCCGTATCCGGTTGCACATGAATACTTAATTTTATATTCTGCATTGATAGCTTCCATTACATGCTTTAAGGCTATACAGTCTCTGTTGGCAGTCTTTAGCATAGTATCGAAAATTACATTTTCATCATCATCTATTACAGAAAATTTCATATATGCCGAGCCAAGATCGATGCCTAAAAAGCAGTCATCCGCATTTGCAGAAAGCTCTTTATTGACATTAACAAGGGTTTTCTTAACGGAATTTTTAGTTGCCGCATAAGTTATAACAGATGTAAGGTTTGTCTGCAGGCTTTTTAATGTCATTGCCTTTACCATATTAGTTAAGGCAAGATTTAATGAAGTCCTTATGTAATGTTTGTGTCCATATTCAACAATCTTACCATTCATATAATCGATCTCGGTAGGGCGGTTATTGATCAGGTCTACTGCAAGTGAAGGGTAGTGGTTTCCGGTTTTCCTCAGGTATCGTAAACATTTCCTTATAAAATCGTCCTCAAATTTAATCTTCTCTGCTTCGGCAACTTCAACCGCTTCCTGTATAATAACTTCGATAAGCTCAACAGTATCCGGGATATCCATAGCTTCCTTCATCGTTAGTTTCCCGATACCGCATAAAGGGCTTAATGCCGCATTAAGTATTGTTTTTTCCCAGCTTCTTTTAATAATTTCAAATGAATGAAGGGCTTTAGTATCAAGCAGCACATCGGTTAGTTTGTCTGATAAATACTGTGCAAGCTCATATTGTGTATCGTCCATCGAAGCCAGATAATTAGGCGGTATAAAGAATGATACTTTAACAATATTGGGAGCCAGCAGGTTACCGGCAAAGTTTACAACAAAACGCAGGGTAGATGATTCGCCAAAAGCATGGCAAAAAGGCAGTTCGCTGTCTATCCCGTTCTGTGCGTTCATTACACACAATTTGTCATTTTTTAACTTAACTGCATCTATTAAAGCTTCTTCGGTTTGATAGGTTTTAAGTGCAAAAATTATAAGCTCAGGGTCAAAATTTTTGATCTCGTTTATATCGGAATACACATATTCAAAAAAACTATTTTTAATGATAATGCCCTCGAGCTTAATACCCTCATTGCGGATAAGATTTATCTTGACCTTATCTTTATCACAAACAGCCACATCGAATCCTGCTTCTTTTAAATGAATAGCAAGTATCATGCCAACAGGCCCAAGTCCTATTATTGCTATTCTTTTCAGATGGCCGGTATCTTTATTTTTATTTTCCATTTAATAAAACTCTATTATTAATTTTATAGTACTCAAGTTGTTCTACGAAAGTTTCTATCTTGCTTACTGATTGCCCTTCGGAAAAGAACCTGAGATCGCACAGGTCGCCTTCTATCACTAAAACCGGAGTGCCTGTTTGTTCCTTAAATCTCGCCGGCAAGCCAAAGCGGGAATTTGTATTGTTAAAACATGTTTTAGAATCGTGAAAAATTACACCATCAATATTGTATTCATCTATCCAGTTTTTCAGCATTTCTATCTTAGCCTTTTCGCTTCTGTTAATGAATATTTTTGTATATGCTAAAGCAGAAGATTCAAACGGCTTGTTCTCGTCAAAATCATCAAAGATCCAGCTATTGCAGTAAGTAGATGCAACAACTGCTGCATTTGTATGCATAAACAGGTTTGAAAGCATACGAAGCTTGCCCCAGATCGGCATTCCGTCCCAGAAGATCCTGCATTTTATATCACTCATAAAGCCGGTTCCCTGAACAGTGTTTGCATTCAGCTCATTATAAAGCTCCTTGTAATAATTCTTTGCCTGAGGTGTACCTCTTAGCACAACTATAGGGCCCATGTGTATACTGCCATCAAAAAAACTTATTGGTGGTGTATCGGAAGCTGACGTTTTTAAAACTTTTTGCCACAGAACCGTTGCTTCTTTGCTTAGCTTTATTATTTCTTTAAATAAGTCAATATCAAATTTCTTAGCTGATACCTCTTCGCAGACGGGAATTATTCTTTTAAACTCATCTACAACCTGGTTAATATTATTCTGTGTTACTTCATCAAGATATCTTGGCGGATGAATTCCAATTATAGGAACTTTAAAATGATTTGCATAAAACGTAAACCAATCCTGCACTTCTCTGCACTGGTTTGTATTGTAAACCAGCAAGTCGGGTATTGGAATGCCGTCCAGCCCATAATGATTTTTCAGTGGTGTTTCCTTTGAGATGAATGCCCCAATATCCGAGGTGGTATAGGAACATATCTGGTTAGAAAAACCGTACTTTGCAGCAACAGGAATATAATCGGTAGCAGTCCTTGTAGCACCAATCAGGGCCCCGTGATTTTCGGGAAAGTAAACTTCAAAGCCAAATGAACGGAGGAGCTCTGCCGGTCCGACACTTGTGCACCATGCGATTTTTTTCTCTCCTGAGCCAAGTGAGGTAAAGTATTCCTGCATCACTTCTTTAAGCAGGCGGGCTGATTTTATTTCGTATTTATTCATTTAATAATTATTCCTCAACGTAAACCAGGTAAACATCTTTTCCTAGAAGCTCATCCGGGACATTTCCTTTATTATACATGCTGTCTATGTGTGCTTTGTAAACCTCTTTAACGTTATTCGGTGCCAGCTTCATAGAGGGAGTTAATGTACGATCTTCAACCTTCAGGACGTCATCAACAAGCATTGCAACTTTAATCTTAGCAAACTTCTGATGTAAGCAGGAATTCATATCTTTAAGACATTTTTTTAAGCAGCTTGAAAGATCGCCCATGCTTTGAGGACAAACACAATCTTTAATTTTTGACGCGTTCCCGTTCATTGATTCATGAAGGACAAGCTTATCGGGGAACAGCAGCGCGGCAGCATAATCTTTTCCGCTTCCTTCAACAAGTGCGTGCGAAATAAAGTGGCATTTGCCGGTAATCATATTTTCAAGCTCTGTAGGAATTACTTTTTCTGCATTAGTAAGCTTAAATATCCTGTCTTTTCGAGTAATAAGTTTCAAACCGCATTCGGTCATCTCGCCTATATCACCTGTGCAAAACCATTCCTCTTTAGTAAAACATTTTTCATTCGCTTCATCATTATTATAGTAGCCTTTCATAACGTTTGGACCCTTAACCAAAATTTCGCCGTCATGTTCTATTCCTATAGTAACGCCCGGAATTGCCAATCCAACAACCCCCGGAATCCTTTCATATTTCCTGTCTGTCATCGTGCAGCATGGCGAGGTTTCAGTTAATCCCCAGCCCTCTAATACGGGTATATTTCTTTTTTCAAATTCATCAGAAATGTATTTAGGGAGCGGGGCTGCTGCTGTAAATACAAACCGCAAATCTTTATGAAAGAAATCGCCTGCCAGCCTTTTATTATTGGTCATCAGGTCTATTAAAGTATGATAGATAAGCGGAACACTGAAGAAAACTGTAGGCCTCACCTGTTTCCAATTTTCCATCATTTCAAATGGGTTTAATCCATTACTCGATTCCAGTGTTAAGGATGCTCCATTATATAGAGCTGTAAATATCTCAAAAATTCCACCAAAGCTGTGGTGCCATCTTAAATAACTCAGGAAACGGTCATTTTCATTCACACCAAGCATAATCTTTATTGCTGACTGCTGCGACAGAATATTCCTATGGGTTAGCTGAACACACTTCTGGCTGCCCATTGTTCCTGAAGTAAACATATTTAAACATATATCATCCGGGTCTGCATCGAAGTTAAGAACATTTTCAGTATCCCAGCAATCTTCCAGTAATTCATTAAAGTTTGATAAGTTGGAAAATCTTTCATCTTTTATGTCATCAAAAACAAAGAAGTGTTTAACTTTTAAATCCGGGCTCAGCCTGCTTAACTGTTTTTCATCACCTGCTGCAACAAATACAGAATCAGAATCTTCAATTAATGTTTCCGCAATTTCCTTGTTATAATTGAAGAAGATCGGAACAGCAATGCCTCCGGAAGCCATTAAAGCCAATTCTAATTCTAACATCTCTATTCTGTTCTTTGAAAATATAAGGAGTTTATCACCTGCAGAAAACCCAAAATTCTTCAAATTTGCAGCAATATTTAAAACATCTTTATAAAACTCTTCCCATGTCAGAGATCTATAAGTGCCATTTACTTTTTCCGTAATCAGGATTTTCTCCGAAAATTGCTTTGTGTTTAACCTTAGCATTTCTGCTATGTTTGGCAAAACCTTATCTAGCTTATATCGGGATTCGTAAACTTTCATCCTTTAGTGTATCTAATTTAGTATTACCATTTTAAGTAACCAGAGACCCTTCTCTGTGCTCAGTGCGGGGAACGCTGCCTTTTTCTCTTAATTTTTTATACCTAAAACCGCCCCATAAGGCAGCTCCAACAGCACCGGCATATGATGCATCGGGATTAGTATATATTTCCCAGCTATAATTGCTTTCTTTAGAAAGTTCTTTTATGGCCTGAACCATTCCTTTGTTCAATGCCATTCCTCCTGTTAATACAATGGGAGATTCAGCCTTAAGCGATGACAATAACTTCACTACTCTGCCTGCAATAGATAAATGAATTCCTTTAATTATATCCGGTGTTGAAATTCCCCGGGAAACCATGTTTATAACATCTGTTTCGGCAAGCACAGCACAAATACCCGAAGGAGTTTCCGGGACCTGTGACTTTAAGGATATATCGCCAACTTCTTCGATAGACAGGCCGAGATAGCGGGAAATGTTCTCGATAAACTGCCCCGAGCCTGACGCACATTGACCGGTCATTTTATAATCCATAACCCGTCCTTCACTGCTGACCTTTATTGCTTTTACATAAAGTGCACCCATATCGACTACGGTTTTGCAGTTTTTGTGAAAGAATAAAGCGCCTTTTGAATGAGTTGTCATACTATAAAAATGGCCGGTTTTTCTCCTGACCATTTCGCCTTCGCCGGTAGATGCTACATAGGCAATGTCTTCATACTTCAGGTTGAATTTATCAAGAAGGTAATTAATTATTTCTTCCGAGAGAGTTAATGGATTTCTTTTCCTTATCTTTTCGGATTTGCTTATCAATAAGTTTGAGCGGGTATTATAATCCATCAATACAGCCTTTATATAACTTCCGCCTACATCAATGCCAATTGTATACAAACTATTATTCATTTTACTGAAACTTTAAGCCAATTCTTTATTTACAGCTTTTGATTTATTTTTAGGAAGATCTATATTAATATTTTTACGCGCAAAAAGCGCTCCTCCAAGTGCCCCCATGAATATTGAATCCGAATGAATATTAATTTTAATGTCATCACCGTAATTTTTTTTCACAAGGTCGCTAACATTTTTCAGAACAGCTTTATTCCTTGCAACTCCGCCGGTAAATGTAAACTCGTTCCTCACGCCACCCGAGCGCGCAATAAGTGAAATAGCTCTCATTACAATTGCCTTATGAAGCCCGCCCAGAATATTTTCACGGCTTTCGCCTATATTTAAAAGCTCTCTTAACTCTGCACCTGCAAAGACAGTGCAAGTGGAGCAAATATTAACTTCTTTTTCGGCTTCAAGTGCAAGCGGCCCCAGCTCATTTAGAGAAATATTCAGCTCATCTGCAATATAGCCAAGATACCTGCCGCATCCGGCCGCACACCTATCATTCATATAAAAGCTAGTTACAAGGCCGTAACCATCAACCTGTATTGCTTTAGTATCCTGTCCACCGATATCAAGAACCGTCCGCGTTCCAGGAAATATTGCATGAGCGCCGTAAGCATGGCATAATATTTCCGATTTAATACAATCTTCCGGAAACGGCAATAGTGCGCGTCCATAACCTGTTCCAACCATGTTAGAAATATGAATATCATGCCCGGCAACACTTTCAATATGTTCTTTTAATGAATCTGTTATCTTTACATAATTGCCTTTCAGCAGATTAAGCTCGGCTTCAAAATGAACACTAACGTCGTCAGCATTTGATTTTTCGGGAAATCCGTCATAATTATTTTTTAAAATATTCATGGCTTCATAAACCAGGGCACGGAAATCAAATTCAAACAGCTTGTTTTCAACAGGAGTAATACTCTTATCAAAAGCGAGCATCATAGGCTCAAACAAATCAATATCAAGCTTTTTAACCTCTTCAGTATATTTTTCGTTTACAATATCCCTGAAAAACTGGTTTTTAGAACCCAAGTCTCCCGAGATGTATTCGTTTCTGATTACAGGCTCAATGGTATTAAAGATTTTGGTGATGTAACTGCTTGCCTCGTGCTTAAGATTTCTGGTGAAATTGTTTGCTGCAGTTAACAGCATCTGTATGTTGAGGCTATCCAGTCTTTTTTTGAACTGCAAAAACTGAAAGACGCTTTCAATATCTTTTATATATAGCTCGTACTCCGGATGAACCCTTATCTCATCTTTAAGCAGCCTTTTCAGAAAGTTGAACCTGGCATTGTAAATTGCTTCCTGCCTTGCAATATCGGCAGCCACTTTATAGTTGGCCCTTGTGTTAGTTATACCACGTCCTATTATTTCATCCTTTTCGTTAATAATCACTGCTTTCGATGTCGTTGAGCCAAGGTCAACTCCTAAATAATACTTATTCATTATGCAGCTGCAGTTTGTTTAGAAATTATTTTTCTTTGTTCCAGCATCTGGAAATATGAATCAAGCCGGTTTTTAATATTAGAGTAAGAAAAATACCTGGGGTCTACCAGGTCTGATTCAATAAAGCCAACCGGAATTTCCATTTTCTCCTCAATTGCCCTCATCATTAAAAGCTGGCCTGCAGAAAAAGAGTTACAGCTTTTTATAGAATTCACCAGCAATCCATCTGCATGATAATCAGATATGCATTGCTTTAAAAAATCAATTCTTTGCGGGAGGCTAAGATTGGTATAACAATTCATGCAATATTCGGAAAGGCTTTCCAGCGGCCGGGATGAATCATGCCGGAAACCGTTTTCATATAAACCGCCGACTTTTGTGTATGAAGATGCCACTATAACTGCACCGTGGTCATAAAACAGCTTCCAGAACTCCCTGAAGCTTGTCCAGTTGGGCGGGCCTTCAACTACCAGCCTATGGCGCTCTGTAATTTCACCTTCCGGCGTAACTGGTCCCAATCCCTTTTCCAGCCTTTCCTGTATTTCCCTGTACAGCTCGGTATAATATTCAACCGATTCTTTGGTGCCCCTGAATCCGATATTAATCGGCCCTATGTAATAGACACCTGCAAAGTATGCATCGATTGGCGAAGGTTTGTTCTTAGTGGTCTCAAATATTTTTACTATCAGGTCTTCGGTTTTTGCTGCATCATCCATGATTCCTTTTAGCTTTGTTTCATCATATTTTTTCCCGGAAACTTTTTCCATTTTGGGAATTACATCTTCCTTCAGTTGCTCAACCATATAAGCGGTCATTTCAGGTGTTATCTTGCCGCCTTCCTGGTATGGGGTATGAAGCATTGCAACAGGAACCCCGGGGTAAAGCTGCTCAAGATTTTCGAACCATTTCATAAACGTGAAACAGCCTGTATAACTGAGGAGCAAAAGATCAGGGTCGGGAAGCTTTTTGCCTGTCGGGCCTTGGTTACCATTAAGCATCATTCCAATATCACATTTCACATATGTACATACATCTTCCGAAAAACCTATCTTTTCTGCATCCCGTATATAACCACCGGAAAGCTTTCTCATCCCTGACTGCAGCGCATTTATTTCCGGGTAAACAGGCAGCATATCGAAAGCAAGTATAAGCTCGGAAAGATTCCCGGGAACAAAAGTGTAAATTACCTTCTTACCCGTTTCTTTCGTATTGCTTAGATCGTTGAAAAGATTGGCAATCATCTCCTTCTGGAGGATCATGCTTTTTTCTTTAATTGCTTCTTTCGACATGTGCTGAATATTTATTTTACGTAGACACTTGAACTAATGCAGGCACCTCCCATAACTTAATGGAGTCTGAAAAGGCGCCAAC
>DASXTZ010000238.1:0-12223 GCA_036505135.1 Ignavibacteria bacterium | reverse complement strand
TTATAATATAGCGTGTGTCTTCTACGTGGTAGTCAGAGACCTTATAGTAGGAATAGCTGCTGCCGTGGTCAACCGATGCAGTTCCATCATTTCCATCGTATTTAGGTTTAAAGCCATTCTTATCAAAATCATTTGCCTCCTGATAGTTTGCCGAAAACTCCTTAAATGTTCCTTTAGGTATTTTAATAAGATACCCGTCATCAAAAACAGGGGTTACATCCTTAAGAAGCTGGGAATTTAAGTCTCTTATTGTTTCCACATCGGTGTTGCATAGCTCTGCCAACCTATCCATCGAAATCTGGGCCTTAATTATAACCCTGTCATATTCAAGCGGCTTGCCCCATTCTACATCTGTAAATCCATAAGCTTCGGGGCTTATCGTTATTAGTGCACATGCGATAAATTGAGGTACATAATTCCTTGTTTCTTTTGGTAAATATTCGCGAATTGCCCAGAAGTCGCTGGAGCCTGACCTTGAAATAGCTCCCGTAATTCTACCTGCCCCTGCATTGTAAGCGGCAAGAGCAAGATACCAGTCTCCAAACGATGCATACAGATCTTTTAAATGTCTTGCGGCAGCGTCAGTTGATTTTTCAGGATCACGTTTATCATCTGTATTCTCGTCATAGTAAAGTCCATAAGCAGAACCCGTTGTTGGCATAAACTGCCACAGCCCTATTGCCCCGGCCCATGAGCTTATTTTAGGATCAAGGCCGCTTTCAATCATTGAAAGATAAATCAGCTCCTCCGGAGCATTATTCTCTCTCAGTATACTTCTCATCAGGTTTGAGTATTTACCCAGCCTGTACAGCCATTTATCCATATACTTTTTACCGCCATTTTGGAAATAGCTAATGTAATCTTCAACCGCGCCATTTTTTTCAATTTTTATTTCTTCTCCCCTGGGAAGTTCCTTAGGATCAAAGGTGGTTGAATAAGATTTCTTCTCTACTTTTTCATACTTAACTCCAAGCATATCTGCAAGCTTAAAAACCTTGCTTCCTGAAGGTATTTCCTTTACTGCGGTTATATAATCCTGCACTATGCTTGTAGCTAACTCCTTAAAATCTTTTTCCCATGAATAATTCTGCTGAAGGGTTTTCGTATCGATCTTATTCAAATTCTTTAAGGCAGATTCAAATTCTTGTACGGAAGATTTTGAATCAGCCTGTTCATTAAACTGAAGTGCTTTCGTATAATTAATTCGTGCACCTTCTAAAGCAGTATAGATGCTTACAGAATCCTTTATTTTTTTTGAGGTATCCGGTTCTTCAATATCAGAGCCGCCGCATCCGGTTATAAATTGCAAAAGTATAGGAAGTGAGAGCATTATTAATATTTTTAGCTGTTGTTTCATATGCTTTACTCCTTTAGATTTTTAAATTAGCTAATACCTGGTGCAAGTTATATTTAATATAAAATTTACAAAAAGTAAAATCAAGTTAATTATTAAAAGAAGCTTTTAATTATATTATAAATATGCAGGATAACAATCGAAATCCTTAGGTTAAATGTTTTATATTTAATTAAATCTCCTAATTATTTATCTTGTTTCATATATGAAAGTTTTACAGGTAAATCTTGGCTTAACACAGTTTAATGAAGTGTGGAAAATTCAAAAAAATTTACACCAATATAAGCAAAAAAATAAATCGGAAGACATAATAATAACAACCCAGCATTTTCCTGTTTATACTCTTGGTAAATCCGGTGATAGAAATCACCTCCTTTTAAGCGAAGAAAAACTTAACCTTAATAAAATTTCATATTATGAAATCGACCGCGGGGGAGATATAACTTACCACGGGCCGGGACAACTTGTTCTTTATCCTATTTTTGACCTTAATAATTATTACAAAGATATTCACCGCTTCCTGCGCGATCTTGAAGAAGCTGTAATAATGACGCTTGAGTATTTTGGAATAAAAGGACACCGTGAGGAGGAATTCACGGGGGTTTGGGTTGGCGGTGAAAAAATATGTGCAATAGGAATAAAAGTTTCACGCTGGATAACAATGCATGGGCTTGCATTAAATATTAATAATGATCTTTCATATTTCGATAAAATTATACCATGCGGAATTTTTCACAAGGGAGTAACCAGCTTTAAAAAAATTTTAGGGAAAGAAGCTGATTTTAATAAAGTATCTCAATTGTTAGTAAATAATATGGAAAAGGTTTTTAATATTGACGTAATTGAATTTTCAGAACAAGAGTTAACAGACAGGATAACCGTCCCCGCTTCAACCTAAATAATATTGTTTTTACTGTAAATATTAATCATATTTATTTTATACAAAAAATGTTTTAAAGGAGGTTACAATGAAACACATTTATTTTCATTTGGCTTTCTTGTTCTTCCTGTTTTCAGGCTTACAGGCTGCATCTGCTAACATATACGTTCAAAACGAAATTTCATTAAATACTAATCCGCTGTTTGCTAATGATATCGCAGTTGGCCCGTTCTTAAGATTACCCGGTATTTTTGTCCTTGGAAATACCTATTCGATAAAAGCAAAAGTCACTAATGTTGGAACAAATAATCAAATAAACATTCCGACCAGGTTTTCAGTAAATGGCACCGTTGTTGGTACCGGTACTATAGCCAGCCTGCCCGCCGCTGCGGTTGATTCTGTATTGTTTAACTGGATTCCCCCTGCCGCGGGTAATTACACACTCAGAATTTATTCAGCATTAGCTGTTGATGAAGACAGGTCAAACGATACTGTTTCTGCTGCCGTAGTTGTTTATGTTCCCGGCCCATGGCCTCAGCCGACCATTTGCAGGCACGGCATAAACAAACCAATTCTTGACCCGCCTAGTCTTGGTGTTTTCGATACAATTATTGTAAATATTGCCAATGCCCTAAATGTTATCGATGTAAATGTTATAATCGATACTGTTCTTCACACATGGGATTCAGACCTCGTTTTTAGGCTAATACATCTATCGATTATAGATTCACTTATAATAAATCGGGGGGGTAGCGGTGATAATTTTATTGGAGCAGTTCTGGATGATTCTGCTGGAGTGCAGTTTCCTCCCCCGCCTCCATTTACAGGGAGGTTCCGGCCCGATAGACCGCTTGCAATGTTTAACAATAATCCTGTTAACGGAGTGTGGGTACTGCATATTCGCGATATGGTAGGCGGCGATACAGGCCTGTTAAAAGCATGGTGTTTGCAGGTCGTTTATTCAACATTATTGGGAGGCATCCAGACTATTGAAATTCCGGGCGATTACTTTCTAAATCAAAATTATCCGAATCCTTTTAACCCAACTACTACAATTCAGTATGGCATACCAAAAGCCGGAAACGTATCATTAAAGATTTTTGATGTTCTTGGCCGGCATATAATTACACTGGTTAACGAAAACAAACAGCCTGGTGTTTATTCGGTCAGTTTTGATGCTTCTAATTATGCAAGCGGTTTATATTTTTACAAAATAGAAGTATCAGATGCTTCTACTTCGCTCAGCACAAATTTTATTCAAACAAAGAAAATGTTGCTAGTTAAGTGAGGATAATTACTTAACGGTAACTCCATAACACGGGGTAAGTCATCTAATAAAGGGAAGAATTCGATGTATTTAAATGTTATTTTTATAGTATATGATTAGAAAAACTATATTTATTTTTTTTATAATTCCTATAAGCCTTTTATTTGCTCAAGACTACTGGATACAAAAACCTTCTCCTACCACAAGGAAACTCACCAGGATACAATTTGTTGATACACTTTATGGTTGGGCTTCAGGAGATTCCGGAATAGTTATTCACACAACCAATAGCGGACAAAGCTGGATAATTCAGAATACCGGCTTTACGGGTTCTATTGAAGATATGTTTTTTTTAAACCGCAGCCTCGGATGGGCAGTTGGTAACGATGTTTATTTTACAGGATCCAAAATTCTGAAAACAACTAACGGAGGGGTAATCTGGCAGGTATCTGTTTATCCTGATACAGCAATTGTTTTCAGTGCTATACATTTTTTGGATTCCTTAACAGGATTTTTAAGCGGTTATACCGGACAAATTTACAAAACAACTAACGGAGGGAGCATCTGGTTTCCCTGCCGCTTTGATACTCTATCATGTTTTTTATACCAGTTTCCAAAAACTAATATTAACTTTTTCAATTCTCAGACGGGGTATGCCTGCGGTGGTGTTATGGATCTTCAGGGCATAATCTGGAAAACTACCGATTCGGGCCTGAATTGGTTTACATATTGTGTAGCGCCTGAGCCTTTTAAAAGAATTAAGCCTTTATACGCTAACAAAATAGTGGCAACAGGAGGAGACTACGAATTTGGAGCTTCTGTAGTCCAGTCTGTTGATGGAGGAAATAGGTGGTTATATGATACAACAAGATTATTTGGAGTTGGGACTGCTTTCGCGTATAGAACTCCATCCGAACTTTGGATTCCACTATCGATTGATACAGCCTGGGCTTTAAGCTTAGATTCCGGCGGCTATCAAAAATCGTGGTATAAAATATACACCCCAAATGGCAGCTTTATTTTTGATGCGGTATTTGTTACCCCAACTTTTGGATGGGGATGCGGAATCAACGGAGTACTTATTAAATATAACGCCGATATTATAGGAATTTCGGAAAATGGAAATAAGGTCCCTGAAAAAAGCGCTTTGTTTCAAAATTATCCTAATCCTTTTAACCCGGCAACTACAATTCGCTTCAACATTCCCCCTTTGACAAGCGAAGCGCGGAGCCACGGGGCCAGAGGAATAATCACGCGGTTGATTGTTTATGATATTCTTGGCAGTGAAATTGCAACGCTTGTAAATGAGGCGTTAAATGCCGGAACTTACGAAGTAAAATGGAATGCTTCTGCATTCGCGAGCGGAATTTATTTTTATAGGTTAGAAACACAAGATGCTTTGTCTTCGCTCAGCATAAGACTTACAGAAACAAAAAAGATGGTAATTTTAAAATAACTGCCAAGTTTGCTAATTTCAGTAAGATTTAACTGATTTACATGATTGGTTTATTAGCACATCTTCTTAACCAGTTTTAGGTATAGCTTTACCTCAAAATAATCTTGAATTTTTATATATAATGTCTTAATATGCTATATTCAACATTAACTAACGTAAATTATTAACCAAATCAGAGCTTACACAAATAAGCTCGGGAGGAAGTAATGAAGTCAAAGATCATACTCTTTTTGCTTCTCGCCGTTCTGGTAGCTGGCAATAGCCTGGCACAGGACATTATTCCTGATTGGGCCTGGAAAAGTCCTATGACTAAGGTTTATGCAACGGCCGAATATTACAATTTGCCGCCAGCCCCGGACCAGTTTACATATCAAAATCCCAATACGACAACAAGAGTTATTGAAAGGGAAGGGCAGCTTTTTGTATTGCCGCCAAATATTAGACCTTTTCCTCACTCGAACAACCAAAGTGAAGTTGACGCGGCAAATATGGGTGGCAATAACCAAGTGATTTACGCTTCGTGGAACTCATTTGTTCCTGTTTTTTCCGGAACAGGGTTTTGTCTCTCAACAAATGGCGGTACAACATGGACCGGAAACAGCGTTATGATACCTTATCCAACAGACCAGGGTGACCCGGGTCCATGGGTATATCCTACAGGAAGCACCTGGCCGGGAAGATTAGGCATTTCTTACATTGCCGGTGCCGGCTATTCAACTGATAATGGTGCAACATGGGGTGGTCACGTAGCTTATACAGGAGGCAGCAGCTTCGATAAAAATTTATCTGCAGTTGATGATATAGTAGGCAGCCCCTTCTTTGGAAGAGCCTATACTGTTTGGACATATTTCAGCAGTAACAGAATCTACATTTCTTACACAACCAATGGAGGCACTTCATGGTCAGCCGGTGCAGTAGTCAGCCCGGTGCCTGCGGGGGGGCATCATCATCAAGGCTGTGATGTTGAAGTTGGAGCAGGCGGAGTTGTTTATGTTGTTTGGGCTAACTGCTTAACCAACGGACAAAATTCTACAGAAGATTTTCTCGGCTTTGCAAAATCAACAGACGGCGGGGTAACATGGACAGGTGTTACCGATAATGCTGTTGATATTAACGGTCTAAGGACTTCAAACTTATTCAACGGAATAAGAGCAAATGGTTTTCCGCGCCTTGCAGTTGACCATACAGGCGGCCCAAGAAATAACTGGATATATTGCGCAATCGGCGAAAAAACAATTGCACCTGCAACCGATGTTGGTGATATGTGTTTAGCACGTTCAACCGATGGCGGAACCACATGGACTCACACAAGGATAAACCAGGATACTCCCGGCAACGGAAAATTCCAGTATATGGGAGATATAGATGTTGCTCCCGACCAAAGCGTAGTATGTTCTTATTATGACCAGCGAAATACAACCAGCCCGGTGACAGAATATTGGCTGTCACGCTCAACAAATGGAGGAAACACATGGGTTGATGTTGCTGCAAGTGACCATACATTTACGCCTGCACCAATTCCCGGTTTAGCCGGCGGATACCAGGGCGATTATACTGGTATTACTACAGCAGCCGGAAAAGTTTGGCCTTTCTGGGCAGATAATTCCTCAGGCATTTATCAGGTTTGGACAGAAGGCATTTCATTTGGTTCATCAGGAACTGTAATAAATAGATGTTTGCGGCTACCCACCCCGGGAGTTAATACTAATTATGTAATGATACCATTTCAGGCCGGGATGATAGGATTTCCAAATGTAACTATTGAAGCATGGATGAAAATCGGAGGCTCAACTACTGCAAACACAGTATTAAATAAAGGCGGAGCTTCGTTTGACTACCAGCTTGGAATAAACGCAACTACAACAAATCCATTTTTCAGAGCGCAGGGTGTTGTAGCACTTGCTTCCACCCTAAGCATACCGGTTGGAGTCTGGACGCATTTAGCTGCTACCTTTAATGGAACAAATGTCATATTTTACATAAACGGCGGTTTGCAAACTCAGACTGTACCTTTGGCAGGAACTTTGGGAAGCTCATCAAATGAAATGAGAATTGGAAGAGGAAATGCAGATGCAGGTTCCGGAAACATTGAAGAGGTTAGATTATGGTCCGTTGCAAGAACACAGCAAGCTATAGACTCAAATAAATGCCGTAAATATCCATCTTCTTTTTCAAGTACAACCGGCTTAAAAGCTGTATGGCATTTCGATAGCACCTATACAGACTCTATAAATGGATTTAACGGAACTCCTGTAGGAAATGTAGGATTCGATACTGTATCTTTTCCGATTCCGGGAGCTAACTGTAATTTAGTTGGTATACAGCCCGTTGGAAATATTGTACCGGAAACTTATTCACTTGAACAAAATTATCCGAATCCGTTTAATCCTACAACAAACATCAAGTTCTCCATTCCTAAGGGCGAATTTGTTGAAATAATTTTGTATGATATAACCGGCAGACAAGTGGCTTCTATTTTCAGTGATCCTCTCGAACCAGGAACATATAATGTTGATTTTAATGCATCAGGTTTGGCAAGCGGAGTATATTTCTATAAACTTACCGCAGGATCATTCAGTGATGTTAAAAAAATGGTTCTGATTAAATAAATTTAGGTTTATTTCGCTAAAAAGGGAGCTTTTAGGCTCCCTTTTTTATTTCTCAAAACTACTTGTAGTGTTACTTAACTAAAATATTATCCTTATAATTAATATTGCATTTTTGCCCTTTTTCTTTTATGTTGAAAGATTAGCATAGAAAAAAATTAGTGAAAGTTAGCAAATAATTTTTGAGAATTACACGTTTTCAGGGAGATGTATTTCTTAAAAATCCTCTTGCTTTTTACCACTCCATAAATTAATATGCAATCAACCAGACATTCAAACAAATCAAATTAATAAACAAATTGGGCTTGCATTGTAAGCTCAGGAGGAACTAATGAAACTAAAAGCAGCACTCTTTTTGCTTCTTGGCGTATTGCTTGTTAGCAATAGCTGGTCGCAGGATATACCTGATTGGGTATGGAAAACCCCAATGACAAAAGTATATCCAATTGCAGGAGAATACTCCAACATACCCTTGTCCCAGGATCAAATTAATTACAAGAACCCAAATACAACAACAAGAGTAATTCAGAAAAACGGACAGTTTTTTGTACTGCCTCCCAATATAAGGCCGTTCCCAAGCTCTGCAACGCAGTCTGAGGTTGACGCAGCAAATATGGGCGGTAACACTCAAGTTATTTATGCTTCATGGAACTCATGGGAATCACCAACTTTTTGGGGAACTGGTTTCTGTTTCTCAAATAATGGCGGAACTACATGGACAGGGAATAAAGTAATGATACCTTACCCAACTGACCAGGGAGACCCGGGTCCATGGATATATCCTACCGGCAGCACATGGTCAGGAAGACTTGGTATTTCTTACATTGCCGGTGCCGGTTACTCAACCGATAACGGAACTACATGGACAGGCCACGTAGGATACACTGGCGGCAGCAGCTTTGATAAGAATCTTTCCGGAGTGGATGATATATCAGGAAGTCCGTTTTATGGAAGAGCCTATACTGTTTGGACATATTTCAGCAGTAACAGAATCTACATTTCTTATACTACTGATGGCGGGGGAAGCTGGTCACCAGGCGCACCGGTCAGCCCGGTTCCTGCAGGTGGTCATCATCATCAAGGCTGTGATGTTGAAGTTGGACCAGGCGGCGTAGTTTATGTTGTTTGGGCTAACTGCTTAACTAACGGACAAAACTCAACTGAAGATTTTCTCGGTTTTGCAAAATCAACTGATGGCGGTGTTACATGGACAGGAGTTACCGATAATGCTGTTGATATTAACGGTTTAAGGACATCAAACTTGTACAATGGTATAAGAGCTAACGGATTCCCCAGAATTGCTATTGACCATACTGGCGGCTCAAGAAATGGGTGGATATATGTTGCTATAGGTGAAAAAAGTATCGCTCCCGCAACTGATGTTGGCGATATGTGTCTTGCCCGCTCTACAAATGGCGGAACTACATGGACACATACCAGAATTAATCAGGATACACCCGGAAACGGAAAATTCCAGTTTATGGGTGATATAGATGTTGCTCCCGATGCAAGTGTTGGATGCGGATATTATGACCAGAGAAATACAACAAGTCCCGTAACAGAATACTGGTTCTCCCGCTCATTAGACGGCGGTAATACGTGGACAGATGTTGCAGCAAGTGACCATACATTTATACCAGCTCCTATCCCCGGCCTGGCTGGTGGATACCAGGGTGACTATACTGGTCTAACAACTGCGGCAGGAAAATTCTGGCCGATGTGGGCTGACAATTCATCCGGTATTTACCAGGTTTGGACTGTTGGTATTATATACGGTCCTCCACCGGTTAACGATGTTATAGTCGGACCATTCCTTAGCTTACCTGGCCAGTTTACAGTTGGAACACCTTACACAATAAAAGCAAGATTTACCAATGGCGGAACGAACGGGCAGACTAACGTGCCCACAAGGTTTTCGGTTAACGGTACTCTGCTTTCATCGGGTAATATTGCCAGCTTGCCTTCAGGAGCAACGGATTCAGCTTCGTTTACGTGGACACCCGCAGCTCAGGGAAATCAGGTTTTAAGAATATATTCAGCTTTAGCAGTTGATGAAAACAGGGCAAATGATACAGTTACTACAACTGTTAGTGTTTTGCCAGCCGGTACTGTTATAAATCAGCAGCAGTTTTGCAGAAACGGATTAAATATTATCATTCCGCAGCTGGGTAATGCTCCTCCTGATTCAATTGTTCTTAATATCCCAAATTCATTCAATGTAGTTGATGTTAATGTAAGAATTGATACTGTAACTCATACATGGGATAGCGACCTGTTATTCAACTTATCGCATTTAGGGACAACTGTTGGATTTATTAACAGCGTAGGCGGAAGCGGTGATAACTTTATACAATGTAAACTGGATGATTCCGCATCTACTCCAATATCAAGCGGATCGCCTCCGTTCACAGGAACATGGCGGCCATCAGCACCTTTAACAGCATTTAACAATCTTGCTGTTAATGGAACCTGGATTCTGCAAATTATTGATCAGGTTGGCGGAGACTCAGGCGTATTAAAAGCCTGGTGCTTACAGGTTACATATCAGACATTAACGGGTATTATACAAACTTTAGAGATACCCAGTTACTATTCACTTAGCCAGAACTATCCGAATCCGTTCAACCCGACCACTACTATTAAGTATGGTATTCCCAGATCAGGGAGTGTAACGCTAAAGATCTATGATCTGCTCGGAAGAGAAGTTAGAACACTTGTCAACGAGAAGAAAGATCCCGGTGTTTACTCGGTTGAATTTGATGCAACCAATCTTGCAAGCGGAATATATCTGTACAAGATTGAATCGGGTGATTTCAACGCTGTTAAAAAGATGATATTAGTTAAATAAAACGAAGTCATCCTGAGCGCAGGGCCTGCCTGCTGCAGGCAGGAAAGATCTGCTATAAAAATTAAAGGGGAGCCAAAAGCTCCCCTTTTTTATTTTAGTAGCCATTTCAGAATTTTAATGCATAATCATTTTCAGCAAACGCATATCTTCAGGGGTGGTAATTTTTATATTATATTTTTCCCCTTCAACTAAATTCACTTTAAATCCTGCCATTTCAATCAAAGATGCCTCATCTGTAAAATTATTTTTTTGTTTAGCTCTTTGATATGCTTTTCGCAGTGTTTTATATCTGAAAATTTGCGGAGTTTGTACCAGCCATAAGTTTTCTCTCTTAACAGTTTCGGTAACAACCCTGTCCCTGGCACGTTTAACTGTTTCATTTACGCTTAAAGCAGGTACAATTTCCTTTTTTTTAAATGCCTTCAAAATCAGGTAGTTTATAAAATTACTGTCAATGTTAGGACGTGCTGCATCATGAATCAAAATAAAGTCGTTCAATCCGGATTCAATTTCAATGAAAGCATTCCTGACAGACCTGAATCTGGTTGAGCCAGCCTCAACAAGCTTCGTAAGCTTAGTAATTTTATTTTTGAGGGCCAAGTTGTGAAGAAGTTCAAAATACTTTTTGTCGGAAGCAACAACTATCTCATTAATGTAAATGCTATTCTGAAGAGCTGATAAAGAATATAAAATAACAGGGTTGTTGTTTAAGTTTAAAAATTGCTTTGGCTTATTTGAGCCGGAAAGGGTTTTAAAGCGCGAACCTGTTCCTCCTGCAGTTAATATTGCCTTAACATTTTTTTTCATACGATAAAAATGAAGCTGCTGATTAAGGCTTTCACACTAATAACATTGCATCGCCGTAACTGTAAAATCTGTATTTTTCCTTTACAGCTTTTTTATATGCTTTCATTATCAGGTCCTTATCGGCAAATGCACAAACAAGCATTATCATAGTTGATTGCGGCTGATGAAAGTTAGTGATGAATTTATCAACAACTTTTAATGTTTGAGGCGGATATATAAATTTATCGGTCCACCCTCTGCCGGATCGTATAAGCCTGCCGGCGGTAGTGTTAGCTTCAAGCACTCTTGCAGCAGAAGTTCCGCACGCAATTATTTTTTTCTTATTTTCTATAGCGCGGTTAACTTCCTCTGCTGTGTAATCGGGAATTTCAAAAAACTCTGAATCCATTCTGTGTTTCGTTAGGTCTTCAACTTCAACCGCGCGGAATGTGCCCAAACCTATGTGCAGGGTTATAGGAAGAATATTAACGCCTTTTTTCTCTATTTTTCGCAGAAGCTCTTTTGTAAAATGAAGGCCGGCTGTTGGCGCAGCAACCGAACCTAAGTTCTCAGCATAAACAGTCTGGTAATTATCCCTATCCGATTCTGTTGCATCACGTTTAATATAGGGCGGCAATGGGGTTTTACCAAGTTTTTCAATGTATTTCTGAAAATCGCCTCTATAATTAAAACGGACAATCCTGCCGCGGGAAGTAGTGTTATCAATAACCTCGCAGTACAGATTTTTCGTTAAAAAAATCCTGTTCCCTATCCTGACTTTACGGGCAGGGTCAACAAGAACATCCCATATATTTTCTTCCTGGCTAAGCTGCCTCAGAAGAAATACTTCTATCTTTGCATTAGTCTTTTCTTTCACTCCATATAGTCTTGCTGCAAAAACTTTCGAATCGTTTAATACTAAGCAATCGCCCTCATTAAAATAATCTAAAATGTCTTTGAATTTTTTTGTTTCAAAGTTTTTTGATTTCCTGTCAACAATCATCATTTTGCATTCGTCACGCGGCA
>DASXTZ010000237.1:0-15370 GCA_036505135.1 Ignavibacteria bacterium | reverse complement strand
TCTAACTTCAGGGAATTTGAAAGCTCGTTAAACGGCGAATCACAAACTCCTGTTCATGAGCTTAGAAAAAATGCTATTGTTAAGCTGAATGAAATTGATTTTCCAACCACTAAAAATGAGGAGTGGAAATATACAAACATAGCTCCGATTTTAAATTACAAATTTCAGCTTGCTGATGAAATTTCCTTAGGCGCGGAGGATATACAAAAGTTCTTGATTAAAGATTGTGATGTTCATCTTGCAGTACTTGTAAACGGAAGATTCAAAAAGGAGCTTTCCAGCATCGGCAAGCTTCCTAAAGGAGTTATAGTCCAAAGCTTATTTGAGGCAATAAAAAGCAAACCTGAGCTTGTATTTAACTATCTTGGCAAATATGTTAATATTGAAAATGGATTCATTGCGCTAAACACTGCATTTACACTTGACGGAGTGTTCATTTATGTCCCTGATAATGTAGTTGTTGATAAACAAATTCATATACTGCATTTAACGGGAAGGAGCAAGGAAAACATACTTGCACAGCCAAGAAATCTTTTGGCAGCGGGTAAAAATTCAGTCGTAAGGCTTATTGAATCATATAATAGTATTTCAAGCTCAGTTGATTTTACAAATGTAGTAACTGAAATTATTGCCGGTGAAAATTCACACGTTGAGATCTATAAGATACAAAACGAGGATAAGCAGAACTTTCACATAAACAGAACGCAGGTTGAACAAAAGAATGGCAGCACTTTTACAACTTACACCGCATCGCTTGGCAGCGCAATTATCCGCAATGATCTGAATACAGTTCTTGACGGCGAGGGCTGTACCGCTAATCTTTACGGTCTTTATATAATAGATGGCACCCAGCATGTTGATAACCATACACTGATAGACCATGCCAAGCCTCATTGCCAATCTAATGAGCTGTATAAAGGAGTGCTGAATGGAAAATCCCGTGGTGTTTTTAACGGAAAAGTATTCGTTCGAAAAGATGCGCAGAAAACAAATGCATACCAGTCAAACAAAGCTATGCTTCTTTCGAATGAGGCGCTAATTGATACCAAGCCCCAGCTTGAAATATATGCCGATGACGTAAAGTGTTCTCATGGCGCAGCTATAGGGCAGCTTGACGAGGAATCTGTTTTCTACCTGCGTACACGCGGTATAGGCGAAGAAAAAGCCCGCGCGGTATTGATTCGTGCATTTGCCAATGATGTATTTGAATTAATTGAAGACGAACCACTTCATAATCATCTGAATGCATTGGTATTTGAAAAATTGACATTTTGATGTCATTCCCGCATAGGCGGGAATCTAGACATTAAAGCGAAAAAAAATATGGAAAATGTATTAACAGAAAATATTATCGATGTTAACAAGGTGCGTAAGGAATTTCTCATTTTAAAAAGGGAAGTTAATGGCTATCCGCTGATATATTTTGATAATGCCGCAACTACGCAAAAACCTTACCGGGTGATAAATGCACTGGTAACTTACTATGAGCTTTATAATGCAAATATCCACCGGGGAGTTTATTCCATAAGCGTTGAGGCAGATGAGGCATATGATACTGCAAAAGAAAAAGTAAGAGGATTCATTAATGCCCCGGACTCGAAGGAAATTATCTTTACGCGCGGTGCTACCGAAGCAATAAATCTTGTGGCATATTCTTTCGGCAGGCAAAACGTTAACGAAGACGATGAAATCCTAATTTCTGCAATGGAGCATCATGCTAACATTGTTCCATGGCAGGTATTATGCGAAGAAAAAAAGGCTAAGCTAAAGATAATACCTATAAATGATAACGGTGAAATTATTATCGATGAATATAAAAAGCTGCTTGGTCCCAAAACAAAGCTTGTTTCAGTATGCCATGTATCCAATACGCTTGGGACAATAAATCCGGTTAAGGAAATAATTAGGCTTGCTCATGAAAAAAATATTCCGGTATTAATCGACGGGGCGCAGGCAGTTAAACATATCCGCGTTGACGTAAACGAGCTTGACGCAGATTTTTATACTTTTTCGTCTCATAAAATGTACGGTCCGATGGGAATAGGCGTTTTATGGGGCAAGGCCTCATTTCTTGAGAAAATGCCACCGTATCAAACAGGGGGGGATATGATAAGCTCGGTTAAGTTTTCTGGAACTACTTATAACGATATCCCGATGAAGTTCGAAGCGGGAACACCTAATGTTGAAGGTGCAATTGGTCTAGCTGCAGCAATCGAATTTCTTAATTCAACAGGTATCCGGCAGATAGCAGAACATGAAAAAGAGCTGCTTGATTATGCAACGGAGCAAATTAAAACAATCGAAGGGGTGCGGCTGATAGGAACCGCTAAAAATAAAACAGGGGTTATATCATTTATTGTTGAAGGTTTAAGCGCCCTTGATATTGGCATTCTGCTTGATACAAGGGGGATTGCAGTCCGTACAGGGCAGCATTGCACCGAGCCCCTGATGGATAGGTTTGAAATCCCGGGAACTGTTAGAGCATCATTTGCCGTATATAACACAAAGGAAGAAGTGGATATTTTTATTAAAGAATTAAAAAAAACAATTAACATGTTGAAATGAATTCCAAACCTGTTAATGAAATAGAAAATGAAATTATTGATGAATTCAGTTTCTTTGAAGACTGGCAGGATAAGTACGAATATTTAATTGAGCTTGGGAAAAAGCTAAAAGGTTTTCCCGAAGACAAAAGGACTGATGATAATAAAGTAAAAGGATGCCAGTCAAGCGTATGGCTTGTTGCAAACAGAGAAAATGGAAGCGTAAATTATAAAGCAGATAGCGATTCGACTATAGTGAAGGGGTTAATAGCTTTATTGATAAGAGTGTTTTCAGGCCAATCGCCTGATGATATAGTTAACGCAAAACTTGAGTTCATTGACAAGATAGGATTGAAGCAGCATCTTGCGCAAACACGTGCTAACGGACTTTCTGCAATGATAAAACAGATGAAGATGTATGCATTGGCGTATAAAACAACGGATGAAATTGCGAGCGTAGCGAAGCAATCTCAAAATTAACAACGCGAATGACTGAAAATAGCGAAATAAAAAGTGAAGAAATAAAAATAGATAAAACCGAGCTTAATCTGGCAGTCGTTGAAGCATTAAAAAGCTGTTACGACCCGGAGATCCCTGTTAATATTTACGAGCTTGGCCTGATCTACGGAATAAAAATTGATGACGAAGGCAATGTTGAAATCGAAATGACCCTGACTTCGCCTGCTTGTCCTGTTGCAGGCTCGCTGCCGCCGGAGGTTGAAGAAAGGGTTAAGGCAATCCCGGGCATAAAAAGCTGCGTTGTTAAGGTTGTCTGGGACCCGCCATGGGGAATGCATATGATGAGCGAAGAAGCAAAGTTACAATTGAATTTATACTAGATTATCCCAGGGCGAAGGCAAAGGGTCTCATTAATGTATCAAAAATTATTAAAACACATTTTTAGAAATTAAAAAACAAACAAAATTAATAAAGAGCAGAACGCGAATTTTATCAGTTTAGAGATTGCTTCGCTTCGCTCGCAATAGGAAATTAATATGTTCACAATTAACACAAGGGGACCAATATACGACCCCCAAGCCGTGCAGCCAATGAGAGATGAGCTGGCTGCAGCCGGCTTTATTGAAATGCTTAACCCGCAGGATGTTGAAGCATACCTTTCGAAAAAAGACGGAACAACGCTTGTCATGATTAATTCCGTTTGCGGTTGTGCTGCCGGAAGCGCCAGGCCGGGAGTTACATTAGCTCTGCAGAACAAAATAATTCCCGACCGGATTGTAACGGTATTTGCGGGACAGGATAGGGATGCTGTCGATCATTTCAGAAACAGCTATCTTCCTGGTGTTCCTCCATCTTCACCGTTTATTGTGCTTTTTAAGGACGGTGAACCGGTATTTTTAATGCAGCGGCTTAACATTGAAGGTAAAACAGCCGATATGGTTGCCGAAGAACTTGTCGAATCATTTCATCAGTATTGCACTAAAGAAGGGCCTTCTGTACCAAAAGAAACTTACGAGGCAATACTTCATGCAAAAGCATGCGGTTCAAAGATTCCGAGGTACAACAATTCCTGAGCGTAATCGAAGGGTCTTAAAAGCACAAATCAAAAAATTCGGATATGAATTTAAAATAATAATCAAATAGAGCAGCAGCGATGATTTCTAATACTATAAATGAGATTCTTCGCTTCGCTCAGAAATTACAATGAAATTCAGCTCACAGGAAGAATACGGATTAAGATGTCTGCTTAGAATTGCCCGTGATGCAAACGGCAAAGGGCTTACTATTCCCGAGATCAGCAAAGCCGAGGGGATGACTACGCATAATGCTGCTAAGCTTCTCCGCATTTTACGGCTTGGCGGGTTCCTTGCCAGCTCACGCGGACAGATCGGCGGCTATACTTTAAGCAGGCCAGCTGAAGAAATTCTTCTAAAAGATGTGCTTGATTTCTTAGGCGGAAAGCTTTACGATACCGAATTTTGTGATCACCATAAAGGAACTGTGGATATCTGTACTCATTCTATTGATTGCTCTATACGCTCCCTTTGGCAAACTCTTCAAAATACTGTTGATAGTGTTTTAAATAAAATTTCTATTAAAGATCTGCTCTCCTCAGAAGATAATCTTGTTTCTAAGATCAGCATTAATAATAAAGAAACAATTAGTTTATAATTTTTCGGAGTAAGCCAATCAATATCCGTCTGGCGTGCTTAGAGCCGCCTGACGGATATAATCGGGTATGTTATTTTACCACTACCATCTTCTTTACATCTTTAAACAATCCTTTTGCTTCACTTTCTGCTCTTAGCTCATAGTAATAAACACCTGATGCAAGGTTTGATGCATCAAACTCTGCCGTATATTTTCCAACATCAATCATTCCTGAAAAAATTGTGCTAACCAGCCTCCCTGCAGTATCATAAACTTTGAGCTCAACATTTGACCTTGCCGGCAGGTCAAAATTAATTTTTGTTGTCGGATTAAATGGATTGGGGAAGTTTTGTCCAAGCGCATAGCGCTGTGGTACTTCGGTTTCGTTTACATTAATCCCAATAGGATTTGTAGTCCCCTGCCTTAGCAGGATGTCGTAATCAGGATCAAACGTAAATGTTGAAGGCTGCCTGTTAAACATCCACGTCCATTCCTGGTTATTTGCGGTATTATCAACTCTTATTAAAGAATCAGGCCCGGAGGAAAATGTTATTTTAAGAACCACGGGCATCCTGTGAAACGGAGTATTTGTCTGAACCTGCCTTGCCTGAAACCAAACCGCCCAGTTCCCGTTTCCGCTATCTGTAAATTTATAGTAATTTTGGTATACCGGATGATTCGGCTGTTTTACCCACTGGTCAAAAAACCAAGTTAAATTTTGTCCTGAAACAGCATTCACCTTTGAAGTGAAATCATCAGTTACGGCATTTTTATATTTAAAATCTGTTGTATCATTGCAGTATCCTCTTAAGCAGTTGAAAAAAATAGTCGTATCCTGCAATAAATATCTTAGCATATGCAGCACTCCGGCTCCCTTGCAGTAAGTTATCGGATAATTATATAATATATTAATATTAGGTGTAATCTCTGCCCATGACGGATTATAAATCGGCCAGCCGGGGTTACCTGATAGATAGCTGTTTGCTTTGGAGTTGACATTATTTTTATACGCTGTGTAGCCGCCTGTATATTCTGCCCATAATGATTCACAGTATGTAGCAAATCCTTCGTTTAGCCAAACATCTGCCCATGTTCCGCATGTTACTTCATCACCAAACCACTGATGAGCAAATTCATGCGAAACTGTGGCTGTGTTCCAGCAGGTTGAACACAAAGTTATCAGAGTCTGATTTTCCATTCCTCCCCATGGAAATCCTGAAGCTGCGGCAGTTGTAAATCCATTTTTCTCGAATGGGTGCTCACCGAATTTTTGGGAGTAGTATGTAGTCATGTTCCCAATATAACTTTGAGGTGCTACGCCCTCACTGCTAATATAATAAAAACGGATTGGTATGCTATCAATCGGATTTGAAAGCTTATGCCACCAAACAATATCAAGCTTATAATTTACTCTTGCAGATAGAACTATAAGATATGTTGCAACAGGGTCTCTGCTTATCCAGTGATAATAAATTGAATCACCGGTAATGGTAGAATCATTCAGGCGCCCGTTTGAGCCAAGCTTAACATTGGAAGGAACCTTCGCTGTTATATCTACCGTCGCCTTATCATAAGGCCTGTCCCAGCATGGAAACCATTTCCTTGCTCCTTCGGGGGGACAATCTGTCATTACTCCTCCCCCGGAGGCATAAAATGCACCATCGGAAACATTAAGATGATTGTAATTTATCCGGACGTAAGCTGTCTCTGCCGGATTATATGTCCTATTCAAATTTACAGTTAAAATATTATTTGTATGAGTGAATGATACACCGTTCATGCCAACACTTACTATTTGCAGCGAAGTGCTAACTGCATTCAAGTCTATTGAACTTAACGCAGTATCGATTCTGAATTTGATTATAACGCTTGCTGTAAAACTTTTCGGATATGGGCTAATAAAACAATTCCAAATATCAATGTTTATCTTATAATCAAGGACATCATATTTGTGTTTAGGTGTATTCGGAGACTCTCCCTGCAAAAAAACATTATTTGCATTGCTTATTTTTCTTAAAAAACAATTATAAGACCCATCGGTTTGATAGGATCCGGCTAAGGCTGATGCCGTTAGTGCCAACATTATAGCAGAAAGTAATTTATTGAGCATAGATTTGCCTCTATTTACAAATAATTTTTGAAAAATACATAGGGTAAAATTTAATTCAAATGATAATAAAAAAACCGAAGTTGTAAAAACCTCGGTTTTGACAGCATTGCATAACTGTCAGGCGGTTTAGAGCCGCCTGACGGATACAGCCATATGAGATCCTTCGCTGCGCTAAGGAATACATTATTTTAAAACCACCATTTTCTTCACATCTTTAAATATACCGCCGGTTGCCTCATTTACAGCCCTTAATTCATAATAATATATTCCTGAAGCTATATTTGATGCATCAAAATCTGCTGTGTATTTCCCGGCTTCACAAACACCTGAGAAAATTGTGCTGACAAGCCTTCCTGCTGCATCATAAATTTTAAGCTCAACTTCAGACCTTGCAGGAACATCGAACTTAATTTTAGTAACAGGATTAAACGGGTTCGGGTAATTCTGCTTCAAAGCAAATTTTCCCGGAATCTCGTTTTGATTTACAGCAATTCCTACGAGCCCTGATGTTGTTGTCCCCTGTTTTAATACTATATCGTTATTCGGGTCAAAAGCGAACGCAGAGGGTGTTCTGTTAAACGTCCACCACCACACCTGGTTGTTGCTGTTATTATCAACCCTGATAGAAGTATCAGGCCCTGATGTAAATGTAATCTTTAGAACAACAGGCATTCTATGGAATGGGGTATTAGTTTGTATTTGCCTTGCCTGGAAACCAACTGCCCAGTTTCCGCCGCCTATATCAATAAACTGGTAATAATTCTGATAAACGGGATGGTTAGCCTGTTTATACCATTCATCTACAAACCACCCAAGGTCTGAACCATATGACTGGCTTATGCTTGCGGCGAAGTCATCTGTAACGGCAGATTTATACTTAAAGTTGGCTGTATCGGTTGCATAGCTTTTAATGGCTCTAAAAAATGCAGAGTCACCCATAGTGTAACGAAGCATGTGCAAGACAGCTGCCGGTTTACAGTAAGTCATTGCAGTATTGAATAAGGTTCCAACAGGAGGAGTATTGTTAATCCATTCCGGCCTGTAAATTGGGAATCCTGTATTTCCCGAAAAATACGTATTGGCATCATTAATAATATCATTTTTGTAGGCAGTGTATCCTCCGGTATTTTCATACCATAAAGCTTCGCAGTAGGTAGCAAATCCTTCATTCAGCCAGATATCACCCCATGTCCCGCATGTTATCATATCGCCAAACCACTGATGAGCATATTCATGAGATACTAAATTTTCGCTCCAGCATCCCGGGCATAAGCTTGTTAATGTCTGATTCTCCATTCCTCCCCATGAAAACTGGCTGTTCAAAGTTGCAAAGCCATTCTTTTCGAAAGCATGCGTGCCAAACCTAAGTGAATAATACGTAGTCATATTTCCTATTATATTTTCTATAGGAACGGGATTTTCACCGGCATTATAGTAAAACCTCATTTGTACGCTGTCGGGAAAGGTGTCCGGTGGCCTCCAATAAACTATATCGAGATTATAATTTACTTTTGCAGACATTACTACAAGATACGTTGCAATTGGGTCGCGGCTCTTCCAGTGATAGTAAAGTGAATCGCCTGTTAAAGTAGAATCCATAAGCTTCCCGTTGGAACCAAGCTTAACGTTGGCAGACACTTTTGCAGTTAGCTCAAAAGTAGCCTTATCATAAGGCCTGTCCCAGCATGGAAACCATTTGCGCGCTCCCTCGGGTTCACAATCGGTAAATACAAAACCACCGCTTACATAAAATGCTCCGTCGGAAACATTTTGATGCTGGTAATCAACTCTTACCTGTGTAACTTCCCCCGGGTTATAAGAACGGTTCAGATTAACCGTTAACGTATTATTTGTGTGTGTGAATGATACACCGGAAAGCCCGACACCTGAAATAAGCAATGAAGTATTAACAGCGTAAAGGTTGATAGAATTAAGTACGGAGTCAATTCTAAACGTAATAATAACACTTCCTGTGAAATTTCTTGGATACGGTGAAATAAAACAGCTCCTGATATCAAGGTTTAATTTATAATCAAGAACATCGTAGCTATGCCGGGGAGAATTTGGCCCCATATCTCCCGGAAGAAAAATATTGGTGCTGTTTTGTTTTTTATGTGCACAATATTCATATCCTTTTTGAAAATTGTTTTGTGACAGCGAGGCAGTTACTAATAATATTAATAAGCTTGCCAGAAGTTTTGTATTCATATATCATTTTTATTTTGAACTTTTAGAAAGTATGGAAAACTATTTTGTATATTAAAAAAATAAGGCGGGGTTAATTACCCGCCTTAACTATCTTTTTAAAAAAATCATATTGTTCAATTAAGATCTTATTTCACAATTACCATTTTCTTCACGTCTTTGAACATAGCGTTAGACTTTTCATTAACAGCTATTAACTCATAATAATATATTCCTGAGGCAATATTAGCAGCATTAAAGTCTGTTGTATATTTACCTGCTTCCATTGTCCCTTTAAATATTGTTCTAACAAGCTTGCCCGTAGCATCATAAACGTTTAACTCAATGCCTGACCTTGAAGGTAAATCAAAATTAATCTTGGTTACAGGATTAAATGGATTCGGATAGTTCTGCTTCAGGGCAAATCGTTTAGGGATTTCATTATTATTTGCGGTTATTGCAGTAACAACTCCGGGGTTGGTCGTTCCCTGTTTCAAAACTATATCATTATTCGGGTCAAAAGAAAATGTGCTAGGCTGGCGGTTAAACGTCCACCACCATACCTGGTTATTACTTGTATTATTTACAAGCATAGTTGTATCCGGACCCGAAGTAAATGTAACTTTTAAAGTTAAAGGCATCCTGTGGAAAGGAGTGTTGGTTTGTATCTGTGTAGCCTGGAAACCAACATTCCAGCTGGTGCCTCCGCCGGTAAACTGATAAATATTTGCATAAACCGGATGGTTTGCCTGCTTAACCCATTCGTCAATAAACCATGTGAGGTCTTGTCCCGATACCTGGCTTATCTTCGCAGCAAAATCATCGGTTACGGCGCTCTTATATCTGAAATTGGCAGTATCCAGTGCGTAGCCTCTCAGGCAATTAAAGAAAACAGATGTGTCCTGAAGAACATATCTTAACATATGAAGAACTGCAGCCCCTTTGCAGTATGTCATTGCATAATTAAATAATTGCCCGTTTGGCGGTGTATTAATTGCCCATTCAGGTCTATAGATAGGATACCCTGTATTTCCAGAAAAATATCCTGAAGCATCTCCAAGAATATCACTCTTATATGCAGAATAGCCGCTGATGTGTTCAAGCCAAATTGCTTCGATATAAGTTGCGAAACCTTCATTAAGCCAAATATCAGCCCATGTGCCGCATGTAACAGCATCACCATACCACTGATGTGCATACTCATGAGAAACCGTCGATACTCCCCAGCAGCTTGAGCAAAGTGTTGTCAATGTCTGATTTTCCATTCCACCCCAAGGAAAACCTGAAGCTGCTGCCGTTGTAAATCCATTTTTTTCGAAAGCATGTACTCCGAATTTGCCGGAATAATAAGATGTCATATCGCTTATGTAACTCTGCGGAGCGATACCTTCGCTATTTATATAATAAAAACGGATAGGTGTGCTTCCCCAATAGACTATATCAAGCTTCCAGTTTACTCTTGCTGAAAGAACAACAAGGTATGTTGCAACCGGATCTCTGCTTATCCAGTGATAATAAATAGTATCTCCTGTAACCGTAGAATCATTTAATCTTCCGTTGGAGCCGAGCTTAACATTTCCCGGGACTTTTGCAGTAATATCAACTGTTGCCTTATCTGATGGCCTATCCCAGCATGGGAACCATTTTCTTGCTCCTTCAGGCTCGCAATCAGTCATTACTCCCCCTCCTCCTGTATAAAAAGCTGCATCTGAAACATTTAGATGGTTGTAATCAATTTTTACAAACACAACTTCATTAGGATTATAGGTCCTGTCAAGTGTCACGGTTAAAATATTATTTGTATGAGTGAAAGATACACCGGACATGCTAACTGCCGTTATTTGCAGCGATGTATTTACGGCATTTAGGTCAATTGAGCTTAAAGCTGTATCAACTCTGAATTTAATAATAACGCTTGCAGTATAATTTTTCGGGTACGGACTAATAAAGCAATTCCAAATATCAAGATTTAATTTATAATCCAGAACATCATATTTGTGTTTTGGTGAATTCGGAGAGTCTAAATCCGGCTGAATCATATCAGGTTTACTCATCTTATTTAAATAACACTGGTATGAACCTTTGTTTAGATAATCCTGGGCAAACAGCGATGATACTAATAAAATTATCAGTAAGTTTGTAAACAGTTTAGTAAGCATAATTTGTCATTTTTAACAATTTAAACAATAATATTTTTATAAAATTACACAGGGTAAAAATTGATTCCTATGATATATATCATATATTTTTATGATTTGTGTAACTATATTTGTATCATAGAATTAGAAGATATGTGCCATTTTTGTACAAATTTGAGTAAAATTTCATACTCGAGATTTGATGATGAAAAAACTTGATGTACATAAATCCGACCCCAAAAAGGTTCGCCTATTAGAAACATTCAACAACTCCTTTCCAGGTAGAAACTATCTTATTATCCACCGTGCTAATGAGTTTACTTCCGTTTGCCCTAAAACAGGGCAGCCGGATTTTGGCATAATTACAATATCATATATAGCAAATAAAAAATGTATAGAACTTAAATCGTTAAAGTATTACTTACAATCATTCCGAAACGAAGGTATATTTTACGAAGACGTGATTAACAGAATATTAGATGACCTTGTTGCTGTAGTGAAGCCAAAATGGATGGAAATTAAAGGTGAGTTTTCTATGAGGGGAGGATTGAATTCAACAATCCTGGCTTCATACGGAAAAGAACCTTAATTTCTATCTTTGATGAAAGTTATTGATAAAGATAATTTAGGCCGGCTTCTACAGATTTTAAAAGAAAAAGGATATGATTTAATTGGTCCTGCCCTTAAAGATAATGCTGTAATTTATACAGAAATTAATGGCATTGATGATTTGCCTGTGGGCTGGACTGATGAGCAGGATGCCGGTAAATACAGGTTAAAGAAAAGAAAAGATAACGCCCTGTTCGGGTATGTTAACAGCCCTCAATCATGGAAAAGATTTCTCTTCCCGCCCAGGCTTAAACTATGGGAAGCAGGGAAAAAGGGAAAAAGCCTTGATATTAAACCCGCACTATTTAAAACTTCAAAACTTGCTTTCATTGGTGTTCGCTCTTGTGAGCTGAGCGCTATATTTATTCAGGATAAAGTTTTTAATAATGGACCTTTTTCTGACTCATACTATAATAACATAAGACAAAATTGCTTTATTGTCTCTGTTAACTGCACCACTGCCGGCAAAAATTGTTTCTGCATTTCAATGAAAACCGGGCCAAAAGCTAAAAGAGGATTCGACATTTCTTTGACCGAAGTTATAAGCGAGAAAGAGCACTACTTCACCCTTGAAACAGGAAGTAAAAAGGGTGAGGAAATTATTAAGGCTTTGGATTTGAAAGATGCAAATGAGGGTGAAATTAGCCAAGCAGAAAGAGCTGTTCAAAATGCTGAAACAAAGATGGGCAAACAGATGGATACGGCCGATATTAAAGAACTTTTTTATAATAATTTGGAAAGTCCACAGTGGAACGAAGTTGCCTCCAGATGCTTAACATGCACTAACTGCACGATGGTTTGCCCTACATGTTTTTGCTTTACAATAGAAGATGTAACGGATTTGAGGGGCGAATATGCCAGCAGAATGAGAAGGTGGGATTCTTGTTTTGCGCTAGATTATTCAAAAGTTGCAGGGGGAAATTTCAGAACATCGCCTAAAGCACGCTACAGGCAATGGATAACTCATAAGCTTGCATCCTGGATAGACCAGTTTGGTACATCAGGATGCGTAGGATGCGGCAGGTGTATCACATGGTGCCCTGTTGGCATAGATATTACTGAAGAGGTAAAAAAATTAAGAGGTAACAAAAAAACTTAACAAAGAAATGCCATGGAAGATTTATCAAAAGTACTGCACAGCCATCCATTTTTAAGTGACCTGGATGACCACTACATCGGGCAAATTGTTGGATGTGCACAAAATGTCGTCTTCCGTGAAAATGAGTACATTTTCAGGGAAGGTGAAGAAGCCAAAAGGTTCTACCTTATCAGGACAGGTAAGATCGCATTAGAAATAAACGGAAGAGAAAAAGGAAGAATAAGAGTGCTAACTATAGGAACAGGGCAGATACTCGGTTGGTCATGGATTATACTTCCCTATAGATGGCACTTTGATGCGCAAGTGCTTGAAAATGTAAGGGCTATAGCGCTTGATGGTGAATGCTTAAGAAAAAAATTCGATGAAGAGCCCCGGCTTGGATACGAAATGTTAAAGCGTTTTTCACAAATTCTTGAGCAGCGGCTTAATGTAACACGAATTCAATTAATTGATGTGTATAAAAGGGTGTGATCCTTGGAATAAACTTCAAGCGGAAACTATGATGCAAAATTCTTTTGATCCAATGATTCCCTTCAGGATGAGGGTCATGAAAACATTCTGGGAAACCGAAGACGTATTTTCAATTGACCTGCAGCCTGTAGATGAGGCAGTCAAAACTTTTCAGTTTCAGCCCGGCCAGTTTAATATGCTTTATGCTTTTGGTGCGGGCGAGGCTGCAATTTCTATAAGCTCTGATTCCTCCAAAATAGGTTCAATATCGCACACAATACATAAAGTAGGATATGTGACCGGAAAATTATCACAACTGAAAAAAGGCGATATGGTTGCAATCAGGGGTCCTTTTGGCAGCCATTGGCCTGTTGACGAAGCAACCGGAAAAGATATTTGTATAGTAGCCGGCGGAATTGGCCTGGCGCCGCTGCGTCCCTCAGTTTACCACATCTTAAAACACCGAAAAAAATATGGCAGGATTTTCATTTTATATGGTGCGAGAACGCCGGGGGATCTGTTGTTCAGGGTTGAGCTTGAACAGTGGAGTAAGAAACATAATGTTGATGTTGAAGTAACTGTTGATAGAGCAGATAGCACATGGCGCGGACAGGTGGGAATAGTTACAACGCTGATTGAATTATTGAAGCTTGACCCTCAAAATACAGTTGCAATGGTTTGCGGCCCGGAGCTTATGATGAAATTTTGTATCGATGAGCTTCTGGATAAAGGCTTGCCTATCAGCTCAATATATCTTTCGATGGAAAGAAATATGAAATGCGCCATTGGATTTTGCGGGCATTGCCAGCTTTTGCCCAGGTTTATATGCAAAGACGGCCCCGTTTTTAATTTTAAACAGGTCGAGAAATTTTTTAATGTTTGGGAAGTTTGATCGATGGCTAACAAAAAAATCAAGCTTGCTGTTTTTAAAATGACTTCGTGCGATGGCTGCCAGCTTGCACTACTTGATGCAGAAGATGAGCTGCTTGATCTGCTTTGTGAGGTTGAACTTGCATATTTTCCCGAAGCGACAAAAAAAATGTTAAAAGGGCCTTACGATATTTGCCTGATTGAAGGAAGCATAACTACACCTGCTAATGTTGAAGAAGTGAGACAGATAAGAAAAGCCTGTAAATATCTTGTATCTTTAGGTGCATGCGCAACTGCCGGAGGAATCCAGGCATTGAGAAACTGGAAAGATGTGAAAGAATTTACAAGAATAGTTTATGCGACACCGGATTTTATTTCAACGCTTGATAGATCAATGCCTGTCAGTTCATTTGTCCACATTGATTATGAGCTTAAAGGATGCCCCGTAAATAAGTATCAGATTATCGAATTAATTTCAGCTTTACTTAATAAGCGCAAACCCAATATATCATCTAACAGTTTATGCCTGGAATGCAAGCTTAATGGGAATGTATGTGTAATGGTTGCTGGCGGAATAACATGCATGGGGCCGGTAACTAATACCGGATGCGGGGTTTTGTGCCCTTCATATAATAGAGGCTGTTACGCATGCTTCGGGCCGATGGATTCAACTAACACTGCGTCAATTGCAAAATGGTTTAAGAAATCGGGTAAGACTAATCAGGAAATAATGGCTGCGTTCAGAAACTTCAATGCATATGCAGAGCCGTTCAGGAAAGAGAGCGAAGCACATGAAAAATAAAACCATAAAAGTAAATTATCTGGCCAGGGTTGAAGGTGAAGGGGCGCTGCTTGTTAAGATCAAAAACGGTGATGTTTCCGATGTTAAGCTCAAAATATTTGAGCCTCCAAGATTTTTCGAAGCATTTTTAAGAGGGAGATCATACAACGATGTTCCCGATATAACTGCCAGGATATGCGGTATCTGTCCCGTTGCATATCAGATGACTGCCGTTCATGCTATAGAAAATGCGTTTGGAATAAAAGTAGAAGGTTCGATAAGAGCCTTGAGAAGGCTTATATATTGCGGAGAATGGATAGAAAGCCACACTCTGCATTTTGCAATGCTGCATGCACCCGATTTTTTGGGTTATCAGGATATTATCGAAATGTCAAAAGATTATCCCGACGTTGTGAACAATGCATTGAGGCTTAAGAAGATCGGCAATGAAATAATGAAAGTTTTGGGGGGGAGAGA